>NZ_JBDSWZ010000046.1:0-18316 GCF_039926425.1 Dokdonella sp. | reverse complement strand
GGCGAGATGCGACCTTCCGGCGATACCGCCGTTGCTTCGGTGAACACCAGCCCCGCCCCGCCAACGGCGCGGCTGCCCAGATGCACGCTGTGCCATTCGTTTGGGACGCCATCGATGGCGGAGTATTCGCACATTGGCGAGACCGCGATGCGATTGCGCAGGGTGATGTTGCCGATGGTGAGCGGCTCGAAAAGCTTCATGGAGGATGTTCCCTGGAAGAGAGGTGTGGAGCGAACTGCGGGCAGCGCCGAGCGGTGAACCGTCTTGCGCAATCACTATATTTCTTGCGGTTTTCAAAACGCGTGAAGGCAATTCGAAGTGGATCATGTACTTGCACCGCAATGCTGAAACCGATTCTATCCGCCGGTCAGATTTCTCCTGATTGAAGCACACGAAAATTAGCGATCGCTTAACGGGACCTGTGCTCCAGTCGCGGTACGGGGACGACCACGGGGTGCTGCACATGTTGCCGATCGATCTGGATGTTACGCGCAGTGTCCGCGCGTACATGGCCACGTGTCTTTCCGAGCCGGACTTTTCGCTGACCCGTGTTCATCAAGGCCTCCGCGATGCCGCGTGGTATTCGCCAAAGGATCGACGCGCATTGCGCTCGCTGTGCGACGCGCGGCCGAAGGACTTCTCGCGCTGGTTGTACGAACGCGAGCGTGACGGACACTACACCGGGCTGATGATGGTGTGGCCCGCAGGCTACTCCACTCCCATCCATGACCATGCCGGCCTGTGGGGCATCGAGATGGTGCTGCAGGGGTCGTTGATCGTTGAGGATTACGAAGTGGTCGCCGATTCGCAATCAACATTGCCGCGCTTCGTCGGTAGCACGGTGCTGGAGGAAGGACAGTCCTGCGCGTTCGCCGGCACTGAAGGGCATGCGCACCGCTGCACCAATGTCTCGGCGCGACGACCTGCAGTCACGCTGCATGTCTACGGCGGTCTGCTCGATACCTACCGGAATTTCGAGGCGACGCATGACGGCCGTTACGCCGCCCGGTCGACGATCGCCCGCATCGACGGTGCACTCGGACACGAGCGCGCGCGCGGCGCATAGTGGTCCGCTGACTGATCGTCGCGCGACTGGGAATTGTCACATCGTTCGGCGACGATAGACGTTTCCGCCGATGGATCGTCTCGATGCGCAATGGACGCCTTCTTTCGTGTGTGTTGGTCGTATGTGCACTGCTTGCGGCCTGCGCGCCATCCTCTTCCGTACGCCGCTCAGCCTCCGAGCCGCACGCGCTGATCCTGATCTCCATCGACGGCTTTCGCGCGGATTATCTCGATCGCAACATCACACCGGCGCTTGCGGATCTTGCGGCCCGCGGCGTGCGCGCGCAGGCGATGAAATCCGCATTCCCGACGCTGACCTTCCCGAATCACTACACGCTGGTCACCGGCCTTTATCCCGACCATCACGGAATCGTCAACAACCGCATGGTCGATCCGGAGACGCGCGCAAAGTTCGTCTACAAGGATCACGCAACGATCACCGATCCCGCATGGTGGGGCGGAGAACCTGTCTGGGTGAGTGCGGAAAAGCACGGACTTCATGCAGCGACGATGTTCTGGCCCGGGTCCGACGTCGCAATTGCCGACGTGCGACCGACGCACTGGCAGATGTTTGACGGCACGATCACGCCGGACCAGCGGGTCGATCAACTGCTGGCGTGGATGGATGAGCCGGCGTCAACACGCGCGTCGTTTTTCACACTTTATTTCGACCAGGTCGACCATGCGGGCCACCACAGCGGACCCGATTCGGCGGAGGTCGACGATGCGTTGCGCAGCATCGACGCGGCGATGGCGCGTCTGGTCGCTGGCCTCAAACAGCGCAAGGTCTATGCCGACACCAACGTGGTGATTGTCTCCGACCACGGAATGACCGCGACCTCGGCGGATCGCCGCACCTATCTCGATGACCTCGTTCCACTCGGCGATGTCGACGTCATCAACTATGGAATTCTCGCCGGCATCGAGCCGCACGCGGGGAAGGCCTCATCGATCGAGGCTGCCCTGCTGCTGCCGCACCCGCACATGCACTGCTGGAGAAAATCCGACGTGCCTGCGCGTTTGCATTACGGCACCCATCCGCGCATCCCGTCGTTGTTGTGCCTGGCCGACCACGGCGGCAACATCACGTCGCATGGCTACGAGGATGACGGCGGCCACTACTCCGCCGGCGAGCACGGCTATGACAACGACGACCCCGACATGCGCGCGCTGTTCGTCGCAGCAGGTCCTGAATTCAAACGCGGCGTCATCGTTCCGGAATTCGACAACGTCGATGTGTACCCGCTGCTGATGCATCTGCTCAAATTGAAACCACAGCCGAACGACGGCGACGAGAGAGCTGTCGCAGGGATGCTGGCCGACTCTCCGCCCTGAGCGTGGGTGATTGGCATGCTGTGCCCGGTTGGCCGCGGTGAAGCAAACGGTTCCATCGGGACGGAATGGGACATGGGTGAATCGGAAGCTCGACTCCACGCGCATCGTTCGCGTGGCGCCGACCATTCCCGATTGACGCGCAGGCGCTCGAGCGTCCTCAGAGATCCGCCGCCAACACCACCGTATTGCGCCCGTACGACTTCGCTGCATACAGCGCACGGTCCGCGTCCCGGATCGTGTCCTCGAACGACAGGATGCGCTCGTGCATGGCGCAGCCGATGCTCACAGAGCAACCGATCGCTTTGCCGTGATATTCGACGCGCACCGCTTCTGCCGCCACGCGGATCCGCTCGCACAGCCGCTGCACTTCGAATGCATCGGAATCGTCCACGAACAGCAGGAACTCCTCACCGCCCCAGCGGGCAACGAAATCGGTTGCGCGCACGTTCGCACGCAAGGCGTCGCCCAACGCGCGCAACATGTTGTCACCAATCGCGTGGCCGAACGAATCGTTGATCCGCTTGAAGTGATCGATATCGATCATCGCGATTGCAAACAACGGCTTTTCTTCCGACGCAGCCGCCTGCTCCAGCCGCTCGAGCATTGCGCGACGATTCGCAAGCGCGGTCAGCGGATCCGTGCGCGACGCCTGCGCGAGCGCAACGTTGAGCTCTTTCAGTTGCGCCTGAAACCCGTCGCTGATGCGCGAAATCTTGTTCAAGCGTCGCGACAGTTTTTGAAAGCCGGTACTGAGACGCTGGTATTCGCCGAGCAGCGGACTGTCTGCGAACACCGGGTCTTGCGTGATTGCATCCATGCGGTCCGCTTCGGCCTGTGCCTCGTCGCCGATCGGCGACGAAGCAGGCAGATTGCCGACAACGCCGCAGGTGCCGGCCAGGCAGTCCGGGCACACCGCCGATGACGTAACCACGTCAGAGTGCTTGCCCAGGTACGACTCGACACTGTCCCAATAGCCGCCGTCGTCGCGCACTTTGTGGCAGCGTGAGCAGACCGGGATGAATCCGCTCAGCGTCCGAACCTCGTTCAACGCGTCGCCGAGCCGTTCGTTGGCGGCGGCGAGTTCGCGGTTCGTGCGCATCAGGTCGCCCTGATAGCCATCGGAGATCCGGCTGATCCGCTCGAGTCGCCGGTGCAGACGGTGCTGATCGGCGATGGCCTCACCGCAAAGCTTGGCGAGCGGGCTTTGTGCGAGCGCCGGATCGGCGGTCAGCGTGGCAAAGGTCTCTTGCGCATTCATCGGCACGATGGTCAGCCCGGCACCGCGACGATGAAAAACGGCAAGGTCACTTCGTCCTTGAATTCCTCGATCATCTCGAGCGCGCGCTCGTTTTCCTGCTGATAGTGCCAGTGGACGGCAACCGTACGACCCGCGCGGTGCGCCGCTTCGAACTGGTCGAGCAGATCCATTACGCTCTTGACGCTGCTGGTATTGAGGTAACTCAGCGCGATTTCGGCGCTCAGCGGGCCGCTGGATTGACGGACATAGTCGGCGACCCAGGCCAGCAGGGGCTTGAAAAATTCAAATGCGTTTTCCGGATACGACTCACCGGACAACGCCACCAATCCGGTGGACGCGTTGAAATCCACCGCGGGTGTGGTCGCGGTGGCAACGAGGGACAAATTATTCATCAGCGCACTCAAATGGCGACGCAAAGACTGAAATACGACTGGCCGTTGGCAGTCGGCGTGAAGGTATAGCGCAGAGGTTCGCTTGCTCGCCGTGCCATCTCGATGAGGCCGAGGCCCGCCCCGCCATCGGGCTTGCGCTCCTTGCGCAGCTGTTCCTTGTACGCAACCTTGAGGCCCGCCTTGTCGAGCGAGGCGAGGCGATCGAGCGCCGACGTCAGGCCAGGAACGTCGTCCGGCTCGACCAGGTTTCCGGCGTACACCAGGTAGTGTTCGTTGCTTCGCGCGATGACGATGATATTGGCATCGATCACCTCCCGGCTGGACGCGCCGCTGCGTTCGGAGTAGTTGCGCACGTTCTGCGCGGCCTCGATGTAGACCGAAAACACGTCGGTCATCGCCGACTTGCGGCTCTCGTCGGAGCTTTCAAGATATTTCTTCACCGCGGTGCCGAGTTCCTCGACGATGCCGCGCCCGAATGTTCCCGTGAAACACATCAGGATGCCCGCGCCCTGCAATTGCTCTTTGAGGTCGAAAAGGTTCATCAATTGCTCCAAGGGGGTGCGCGTCCTGCGTCGAGGGAGAACCCGAACAGCGTGATGTCATCGCGCTGTGGCAGGTCGCCGCGGTATTCATCCAGCTGCACGGCAAGCGCGTCGAAGAGTTGCGCAAGCGGGCGATCGATCAACGAGGAGAGGACGTCACGCACCCTCGTCTGCCCGAATGCGAAGCCCTTTTCTCCTCCATTCTGGTCAAAGATACCATCGCTCGACAGGATGTAGCGCTCGCCCGGGTGCGCAACGACGTCGTGGTTCGCATACCGCACGTCGTCCCGGATCCGGCGGTAGCCGGCGCTCAACCGGTCGCCTTTTACGACGGAGATGCTGCCGTCTGCCGCAAGGATCCACAGCGCGAGCTTCGCACCGGCAAAGACCAGTCGGTTTCTCGCGGGCGCCACGTACAGCAATGCAATATCCAACCCGTTGTCGGCATTGTTCGTATCGTGGCTTTGGAGCAGCGCGCGCAGGCCCCGATGCAATTCGCCGATCAGCGCTGCAGGATCTGCAAGTCCATGACGGGCAGTCGCGCTGTCGAGAATCGCTTTGGACGCCATCGTCATGAATGCACCCGGTACTCCGTGGCCCGTGCAATCGGCGACCGCCACCAGCGCGCCGCCATCCGCATCGCGGTGCACGGTGTAGAAATCGCCGCCGACGACATCGCGCGGCCGCCACAACACCGCGTGATCCCCTGCGAACCGGGCGATCTCGTCCGGCTTTGCAAGGATCGACGACTGGATCAGCTGCGCATAACCGATGCTGTCCATGACCTTGCGATTCGATTCACCGAGCAGCGCGTTCGCTTGCTGCAACGCATCGGTTCGCTCGGAGACCTTGTGCTCAAGGTTCTGCATGTAGTCGCCGATCGTCGATGTCATCGCGTTGAAGGAGTGCGCGAGCTGGCCGATCTCATCGTCGCGGTCCACCGTCATGCGCCGATCGTACTGGCCTGCGGCGACGCTGCGCGTGGCATCGGTCAGGCGCGCAAGTCGCGTCAGTACCAAACGGTCCAGCAGCCACGACACCAACAGGATCGTCAACAGCAACGCGGTCGCCATCAGGAACAGGATCGGCCGAAATGTCTCCAGCCGGATCACTTCGCCGGGATCCACCAGCACCACCGCCGCCCAGTGAAGTTCGGGCATGTAGCTGATGGCCGCCAGACGACTCTGGCCACGTATCGTGAATTGCGCCTGCGCATCCTCGATCTGACCCGCGCGCATCCGCCCGAGGATCTGCCGGAGCGTGGACTGCTCGGAGTCGCGGTCCATCATCGCAAACATCGCCGGCCGCTTGGTCGCGTCGGTTGTGCGCGCGATCGTCTCCATCAGTGCACGGTCGGAAATTCCCTGCACGTAGCCTTGATCGTCAATCAGCACGTTCTCGATCCCGCGCTCGGTCGTATGCATCAGGGTCCTGACGAATTCGGACAGATCAAGGCCCGTTCCGCCGATTCCGATCTTGGCACCGTTGTTCTTGACGATCGCGTTGATGAAGATCTTGGTGACGTCGAGCTGCGCGTCGTAGTCCACATGCAGATTGAAGTCGTCGACATTCTTCAACACGTCGAAATACCACGCCATCGTCCGGTCGGACGGATCCATCACGAAGCGAAATTCGCGCCCGCCGAATTCGTTTGCGGCGTTGTTGTGATAGTAGTCGCCGCTCTTGCCGACGACGAAAAACCAGCTGTGGTCCGCGAACAGCACGCGGAAACTTTCCAGTTCTTCCAGTGATTCCCGCGCGAGCTGCGTGTTCGACTCGTCGTTTGCCCAGTTGCGCAGCAGCGGAGACGCAACGAGTTTCTGCGTCAGCACGAGTTCGCGATCGACACGCGCCGTGATGCGTCCGCGCTGCTGATTTGCATACTGCGTGGCATAGCTGCCGCCCAACTGGCGGATGATCGTTTCGGCAACCCTGTAGAACCCGACCAGCGAGAGGACACCAACGAGCACGTAGATCGCGATGACGATCAGCAGAAAGCGTCCGCGCAAGCCGCGCAATCGTGTGCGCATCACGCGACTCCTCGCACGATGCCCGCGTCGATCAGGTCAGCGCCGCCACGGCGACCGGGCAAGGACTCGTGACGACGTTCGTTGGCACTCGCCCACGACCGCCAGCTCGGCGTTCCTGGACGTGCTTCGTGCAACCCACTCACCATCCGTTCTCTCCGCCCACGCGTTGAACTGGCCGGGTGGCACACCGCGTTGCCTTACGCATGCAATGATCGATCCAGCCGCCAATGCACGCGCAACCGACGGGCGAACTTCGGCGCGCAGTGGCGAGCCGCCGCTCAGCGTCACAAACAGCGCGCATCTGCTGATACGGTGGCTGCTTGACCCCGAACCCGTCTTGCTTCAGCAGCAAGCGCCAGATCGCGGCACCGGACGTCACCTTGCGGGGTCATTGCTCGTGAGACCGGATCGGCGTGATCACAGGCTCGACCGTTGATCCGAACAACCACATCGCGCGACTAGCTGCCTTGCGCGAGGCGTTCGACAACGGCACGGTAACGCGCGCTGATGCGCTCCTCATCACGATGTCGGAATGCGCGAATGTGCCACTCGCCCGCCACCATCACATCGCGCACCAGTGACGCGTTTCCGGCGAACAGCCAGGTGTCGATCACGTTTGGCGGCGCGCGCCCTGCGAGGAGCGGCGCGTGGTCATCGAGCACCACCAGATCGAGCCGCGCACCCGGGCGTAGATCGCCCAACCCGCCACCGGCAGCACTCGCGCCACCTGCGAGCGCGCGTCGGAACAGGGTTTCACCGGTACTCGGGCTGCGCGAGCTTGCGCTGACGTTGCGATGCTTCGTCACCAGGCGCTGGCCGTACTCGAGCCAGCGCAGTTCCTCGACCACCGACACCGAGATATGGCTGTCCGACCCGATGCCGATCGCGCCGCCCGCGTCGAGATATGCCTTGAGCGGAAACAGTCCATCACCGAGATTTGCCTCGGTGGTCGGGCAGAGGCCGGCAACCGCACCGGTCGCCGCGAGTTGACGTGTCTCTGCGTCAGTCATGTGCGTCGCGTGCACCAGGCACCAACGCGAATCGACCGGCGCATGATCGAGCAGCCACTCGACCGGCCGCGCATTGCGCAGCGCAAGGCAGTCCTGCACTTCGCCGATCTGTTCGGCGACATGGATGTGAACCGGCATCTGCGCAGCCTCGCGGCTTGCGGCGGACGCTGGCATTCCAGAAATGCCTTCGAGTACCGCGCGCATCGCATCGGCGGGAACCGCGCGCAGCGAATGCAGTGCAATGCCGACATTGAACGTCGCCGATTCGAGTGCGCGCAGCCGTTCGATCAGTCGGAGGAATCCGTCGACGTCGTGGCCGAAGCGGCGCTGGCGTTCCGACAGCGGACGCCCGTCGAATCCGCCGGTCATGTAGAGCGCCGGCAGCAGCGTGAGGCCGATTCCGGCGTCACGCGCCGCGTCGACCAGCGCCAGCGACATCTCGGCGGGATCGGCGTACGGCGTGCCGTCGGGCTGATGGTGCAGATAGTGGAATTCGCACACCTGCGTGTAGCCGGCCTTCAGCATCTCGATGTACAACTGCGTGGCGATCGCGCGAAGGTCGTCCGGACCAACGCGCCCGGCGAATGCATACATCACTTCGCGCCAGCTCCAGAACGTGTCGTCGTTGCCGCCGCGTTCCGCCAAGCCGGCCATCGCGCGCTGGAACGCATGCGAATGCAGGTTCGTCATGCCGGGCACGACGTAGCGCCCGAGCGTCTCGCCTGCGTCACGCGTCGACCCCGCGTCAGCCGAGAGCACATGTCCTGCAGCTCCGCCACGATCGACCTGCAACGTGACATCGGCGGCGAAACCGCTGTTGACCCAGACGTGTTCGGAAAAGTATCGGCTGACGTCCATGCGCATTCCGTCGGCAAACGGCAAGCCTAGCGGCCACGGCGCGGCATTGCCAGCATGCCGCCAACTTCGCACCGCAGACATGTGGCGCAATGCCGTCGCCTGGAACTGCAACGACATCGAGATCTACGGGGCCCTTGCCATGTCGAAGTGCAGACCATGTCCCTCGCGCTTCGACATCACGCGTCGCCGCGTCGCCGAAGCGCCACGAAGGGACACTCTGCGATACTTGCGCTTCCTGTGAGAACGGTCGCACGCGATGAATCCACCCTGGGACGGTTTGCTGCTCGATTGTCGCCTCGCGACGATGTCGGACTCCGGCGTGCCGTATGGATTTGTCGACGGAGGTGCGCTGGGCTGGAAGGACGGCGCGATTGTCTTCGCCGGTCCGTCGAGCGAACTGCCGGCCGCGCCCTCGACGTTGGTGGCGCGGGTCGAATCCGCGGGAGACATGCTTGTCACGCCGGGGCTGATCGACTGCCACACGCATCTGGTGTTCGGCGGTGACCGTTCGGACGAATTCGAACAACGTCTCAACGGCGTCAGCTACGAAGCGATTGCACGCGCGGGAGGCGGCATTCTCTCGAGCGTGCGCGCGACCCGCGAGACGGACGAAAACGCACTGCTTGCTCAGGCATTGCCGCGCGCACGCGCGCTGGTGGCCGACGGCGTGACGACGATCGAGATCAAGTCCGGCTACGGACTCGATCTTCCAACCGAGGCGAAGATGCTGCGCGTGGCGCGTCGTCTCGGCAGCGAACTCGGCATCGGCGTGCGCACAACGCTGCTCGCAGCGCATGCGCTTCCACCGGAGTTCGCCGGCCGCCCCGACGCTTACGTGGATGCCGTTTGTGACGTGATCCTCCCAGGAATTGCCGACGCGGGCCTCGCGGATGCGGTCGATGCATTCTGCGAGACGATCGCGTTCACGCCGGCACAGACCCGCCGCGTCTTCGACACGGCGCGCGCGCTTGGCCTGCCGGTCAAGCTCCACGCGGACCAGCTTTCCGATCTCGATGGCGCATCGCTCGTCGCGGAATTCGGCGGCCTCTCCGCCGATCATCTGGAATGGACCAGTCACGCGGGAATCCGCGCGATGGCAGACGCAGGAACGGTCGCGGTCCTGCTGCCCGGCGCGTTTTATGCGCTGCGCGAGACAAAAATGCCGCCGATTGCCGCATTGCGCGAACACGGCGTGGCCATGGCCATCGCGAGCGATCTCAATCCCGGCACGTCGCCGATCCTTTCGTTGCGTCTGGCAATGAACATGGCGTGCACGTTGTTTCGCATGACACCGGAAGAAGCACTGCGCGGAACCACGGTGAACGCGGCCCGCGCACTCGGCCTCGCCGATCGCGGCACGCTGCATCCGGGAAAGCGCGCGGACTTCGTCATCTGGAATGCGCACCAGCCATCGGACCTGTGCTACTGGATCGGTGGCAGCCTCGCCCGCCGCGTGGTCATTGCAGGATCGGACATAGCACGAGCTTCGGGCTAGTCCAGGCGCGAGTCATTCGAATGCGTGCATGGCTCTTCGACGCTCAGTCGAATCCGTTGTCGAAGACGCCGTCCATCTGCACGCGGGTCAACGTGATGTAGTCCGCATCGTCGGTGCTGTCTTCGAAGAACACGCGACCCAACAGCGTGACCTTTCCATCGGGGATGTCAACGAGGTGATCGCAAGGACGAGCACCCCAATCGTTGCCGCCCCGAGCTGTGCGGCAATCGTGGTCGGCATGATGTCCATTTCTCCGGCAGGGGCTTGCTGCGACGGTCTGGCTTCCAGGACCCTGCGGCTGCGTGCTGGTCATCCCATACGGCAAACATCGACGTCGACCGACAGCGCCGGCGCCTTTCACGTGTGGCGCAGTGGCGACGCTTCATTCGGCAAGCGTAGATCGCGCAAGGTCAGACCACTGTCGAAACTCCGTATTTCTCCATTCAGCGGATCGCGGAACTCGAGTCTCTTCGCCAGGAGTTGCAGCGGTCGACTGAAGTCATCGGCGCGAGCGTTGTGTGCGTCGGAAGATGCCAGCTCGGGATAGAGTTCGTCGTTGAGGATTGGCGCTCCCAGCGCGGCCATGTGGACCCGCAATTGATGCTTGCGGCCCGACACCGGCTCGAGGCCATATCGCCAGACCGCGCCTGCCCGATCGATCACGTCGACCTGCGTTTCGCTGTTCGGCAGGCCTTCGACGGTCTGCATGCGGAAGAATGGCTCACCGCGAACCAGGCGCGACGTGAATGTCATCGGAAACGTGCGTGCAGGCAACGCAGGCGCCAGCGCTTCGTACACCTTTCGGATCCGTCGCTCGCGAAACAGCTGCTGGTAGGCGGATCGGCTCGATGCATTCGCCGAAACCATCACCAGCCCGGCCGTCGCGCGGTCGATGCGATGCAGCGGTGCAAGATCCGCGTTGCCCGACCGGCGTATCAATCGCGCTAGCAGGGTTTCCTCGACGAAACGACCGGACGGAACCACCGGCAGGAAATGCGGTTTGTCGACGATGATCAGGTGCGCGTCTTCATGCACGATCGATTCGTCGAACGGAATGCGCGGCTCGCCCGACACTTCGCGGTAGTAGTGGATTTCCATTCCGACGCGATACGGGGTCGTCGATGTGATCGCAATGCCATTCGAATCCGCCACGTCACGCCGCACGATCCGCTCGCACCAAACCGCGCGATCGATCGACGGAAATTTCGCGCATACGGCATCGAGCACGGTCGTCCACGACCCTGCGGGAAGCTGCAGACGACTTGCGGCAACGCCGTTGCGCACTGGAAGCGGCTTGACCATACCGGGACTGAACGGGAAACCCGGCCATGGTGACGGAGAACACGGGGTCGGCGTAAGTGCGGGATACTGGCGCATGAGTATTCACCCAGACGTTGCGCACGATCCCTACGCCGAAAGCATCGATCCTTCGGTGCATTGCAATACCTGCGAAGCCGTGTGTTGCCGGCTCACGGTCTACATCCTCGCAGGCGACGTCGTTCCTTCATGGCTGACCGTGCACGACGAGCACGGCATGGAGCAGATGGAGCGCTCGGACGACGGCTGGTGCGTCGCGCTCGATCGCAACACGATGCGTTGCACGATCTACGAGGCCCGGCCCGGCGTCTGTCGCAAATTTGCGATGGGCGGCCCGTACTGCCGCGACGAACGCGACACCTGGTTCGGCAAGCCGGGTGGCGGCATCGCGATCACCGTGGTGGCCGACCACGGCTGACGGTGGGGCGCATGAATGGTATGAGCGCGCGCATAGCTCAAGCAGAGAATTGAATCATGAAGAGCACGAGGATCAACAGCGGAACGTGCGGTCAGAAGCAACCGCTGCTCTCGCCGATCTTCGTCTTCGCGTACTTCGTGTTCCAATCTTTCGCTTTGAACAGCGGACAAGGCCACGCAAAGCCCGGCAAGCCCCTACAATGCCGCCTTTCCGACGCAAGGCCAGCGCATGGCGCCCAATTCGACGATCTACAAGATCGAGCTGCAGGTCAGCGACATGGATCGCCATTACTACGCGACCCATGCGCTGACGATGGCGCTGCACCCGTCGGAAACCGTACAGCGCCTGATGGTGCGACTTGTCGCATTTGCGCTGTACGCGGATGAGCGACTCGAGTTCGGCAAGGGCCTCAGCAGCGACGACGAGCCCGATTTGTGGCTGAAGGACCGTACGGGCGAGATCTCGCTGTGGATCGACCTCGGGCAGCCGGACGACCAGCGCATCCGCAAGGCCTGCGGTCGTGCGCGCCAGGTGGTGATCGTCAGCTACAGCGGTCGTGGCGCGCAGATCTGGTGGGACAAGACCGCGCTGTCGCTGCAACGCTCGCGCAACCTCACCGTGATCGACATTCCGGGTGAAACCACCGAAGCGCTCGGCGAACTCGGCGGTCGCACGATGCGCCTGCAGTGCCTGATCCAGGATGGCCAGATGCAGTTGCTCGACGACGATCGCAGCGTGACGGTGATTCCAACCCTGCGCATGGCCCCTGCGACGCAGGCACGTTGAGCGATGCCGGAAACGTTTGATGCGATCATCGTCGGTGGCGGTGCAGCCGGATTGATGTGTGCCATCGCCGCGGGCCGGCGCGGCAAGCGCGTGCTGCTGATCGAACACGCAAACCGCGTCGGCAAGAAGATCCTGATGTCCGGCGGCGGGCGCTGCAATTTCACCAACACCGGAACCACTCCGGACCAGTTCATTTCGGCCAATCCGCACTTCTGCAAATCGGCGCTCGCACGCTTTCGTCCGGCCGATTTCATCGCGATGGTCGACCATCACCGCATCGCGTACCACGAGAAGGAACTCGGCCAGTTGTTCTGCGACGACTCGTCCAAGCAGATCGTGCGGATGCTCGTTGATGAGTGCGATGCATCCGCCGTCCGGATCGAGACCGGCTGCCGCATTGACAACGTACAGCATGAAGACGCGCAGTTCCGTCTCCACACATCGCAAGGCACCTTCAGTACGACCGCGCTCGTAGTTGCGACGGGCGGCTTGTCGATCCCGAGCATGGGCGCGAGTGGCTTCGGCTACGAACTCGCCCGGCAATTCGGCCATCGCGTGCTGCCGACGCGCGCCGGTCTGGTGCCGCTGACGCTGAGTGGAACGCATCAGGAACGATTTGCCGACCTTTCCGGCGTCGCTCTGCAGGTCGAGGCGCGCTGCAATGGAGCCATGTTCCGCAACTTCATGCTGGTCACCCATCGTGGCATCAGCGGGCCGGCGATCCTGCAGATCTCGTCGTACTGGAATCCCGGCGACGATCTGCGACTCGATCTGCTGCCCGGCGACGACGCATTTGAATGGCTGCGTTCGCAACAGGCGCAACGGCCTGCAAGCGAACTGCGCACCGTGATTGCAGAGCGCCTGCCGAAACGCTTCGCGCAGCGTCTGTGCGATGTGTGGCTGCCGGGCAAGCCGATGCGCCAGTTTCGCGAAACGGAGCTTCGCGCAATGGCGACGGTGTTGAGCGACTTCCCGCTGATCGCGAGTGGCAGCGAAGGTTACCGGACGGCCGAAGTCACGCTCGGCGGCGTCGACACCGACGAACTGTCATCGACCACGATGCAATCGAAACGTGTGCCGGGGCTGTATTTTGTCGGCGAAGTCGTCGACGTGACCGGCTGGCTCGGCGGCTACAACTTCCAGTGGGCGTGGGCGTCCGGACACGCGGCGGGAAGCGCGTTGTAGGCGGCATCAGGGAGGCAAGCGCGTGCAGCGACAGGTCGGCAACGCCAACCGCGCAAGCGCGTCCGGCCGACGGCGTCGACGTGCTCCGGATGCGTCAACCCGGGTCTGCGTTTGCCTCGTCGCGGCCGCGCTGGCGGCGAACCGCCTCGTCGCGTGCTTCGTCGATCGCTTCCATCACGGCGTCCACATCGGCTGGCGCTTCATTGCGGATGAAAACGCCGGTGAGCGCGCTGTCGGGGCGCAGTTCTCCTTCCTGGAACAGCGCCCACATTTCGTTCGCGAAGTCGGTCTCCATCAGTTCGGGCGCGAACCGCGCCAGGCTGGTGGTGATGTTCAGCACGTCGCGCTCGAGCATTGCCAGTGCAGCGTTGTTGCCGGCCGCGTCGACTGCTTGCGGCAGGTCGATGATCACTGGTCCATCCGGCCCGACCAGCACGTTGTACTCCGACAGGTCACCGTGGATCAGACCGGCGCACAGCATGCGCGCGATCTGGTTCATCATGAACACGTGGTACCCGCGAGCGGTTTCTGCCGACAGCTCGACTTCACCGAGTCGTGGCGCCGAATAGCCGCCCGCATCGGTGACCAGTTCCATCACCAGCACGCCGTTGAAAAATCCGTAAGGCTTTGGCACGCGCACGCCAGCCGCGTCGAGCCGATAGAGCGCGTCGACTTCGGTGTTCTTCCACGCTGATTCCTGCTCCTTGCGGCCGTAGCGGGAGCTCTTGGCGATCGCGCGCGCCTCGCGGCTGCCGCGCACCTTGCGTCCTTCCTGATATTGCGCGCGCTGCTGGAAGCTGCGCTGCCGCATGTCCTTGTAGACCTTGGCGCAGCGCACCTCGGTACCCGAGCGAACGACATACACAGAGGCTTCCTTGCCGCTCTTGAGCGGGCGGATCACTTCATCGATGACGCCGTCATCGATCAGCGCCAGCAGTCCTGGTGGGGTTTTCATGGGTCGGGAACGAGAAAGGCGATTCAGGCAAACGACTAGTCTAACGCACGCGGATCGCCGCCCACTCCCCTCGAAGCGTTTCTCGCGCTCTGTACACCAAGCCGACGGCGAGCATTCCGCGTCTTTCCGACAACGCTCAGCCAATCGCTGCCACGTCGATCAACGGCCCGAGAACCTGCGACGATGCGCCGCGGTCAACTCCGCGCTGCTGCAGCAATTGGAAGGCCTTTGATGCAACCACCGGCTTGCTGAAGTGATAACCCTGGAACTGGTCGCAACCGTTGTGCCTGAGGTGTGCCGCCTGATTTTCGGTTTCGACCCCTTCGGCCAGAACGACCATGCCGAGCTCGTGGCCCAGAGCGATGATCGCGCGACAAATGCCGGCTGACCCCATGTCGGAACTGAGGTCCTGGACAAAACTCTGATCGATCTTCAGCTTGTCAATTGGAAACCGACGCAAATAGGCAAGGCTCGAATAACCAGTGCCAAAATCGTCGAGCGCCAACCGCACGCCGAGCGCATTGAGGGACTTCATCGTGATGATCGCCCGCTCGACGTTGCGCACCATCACGCTTTCGGTCAGCTCGAGTTCCAGGTGACGCGCCGGCACCTCGAAGCGCGCGAGTGTGGCGCGAACGGTTTCCACGAAGTCGGGTAGTTCGAGTTGCAGCGACGATACGTTGATCGAAATGAAAAAGTCGTTCTCACCGAGATCGATCCATCCACGCGCTTCGCGGCACACGGTCTCGAGCACGAAATTTCCGACGTCGACGATCAGGCCGAGGTCTTCCGCGACTCCTAGGAACCGCAACGGTGGCAACAGCCCGAAATCCGGGCTTTGCCAGCGCACCAGAGCCTCGAAGCCGACCACGTGTCCGTCGCCCGCGCGAACCTGCGGCTGATAGTGCAGCACGAGCTCGTTGTTGCGCACGGCGTCGCTCAGGCGGAGACCCAGAGTCGATCGGTCTTCAAGCGCCTGTTTCTGTTCGTTGGAAAATGCACTGACCGAATTGCGCCCGTCCCGCTTGGCCCGGAGCATTGCCGCTTCCGACTGGCGCAGCAGGTCTTGCGGACTCGAACCATTGTCCGGAAAGCAGCTCACGCCAATGCTGCAGGTGAGAAAGATGCGTTGCTGGACGAGATGAACGATCCGTTCGATGTCGCTGCGCACCACTTCGGCGAACTCGGTCTGGTCCCGCGCCCCTTCCTCGTCGACCAGCACCACGACGAATTCGTCCGCCGCGACATGGGCGACGTAGCCCTTGCCGCCGCACAGTTCGATCAGGCGGCCAGCGACGACGCGAAGCACCTCATCCCCGGTGGCGCGCCCGCGCGTCTCGTTGAGCACGTGGAAACGATCGATGTCCACGTACAGCAGGATGATGCGGCTGGCGGTCGCCGCGGCATGCACGATCGCGCTTCGCAGATGCTGCTCGATCGATACGAAACGCGGCAATCCGGTGGTCTGGTCATGGGCTGCGCGGCGGGCGAGTTCAGCCTGCGCGCTGCGCCGCTCGCCCACTTCGACCTCCAGTTCGGCCGCGTGCTGCCGAACCTCTTCGTACAGCGCGAGGTTGCCGAACGCCAGTGCGAGCTGGCCTGCGAGTGTCACCGCGAACTGCTCGTCTTCTTCGTTGAACGGTTTCCCGTCGATTTTTCCGGCGAAATAGAGCCATCCTCGCGATGCGCTCGACGTGCGCGCAGGAACCGGTACCGCCAATAACGAACTGATCGACGGATGCGAGTCGGGCAGCTGCAGCAGGTCGCGTCGAAGCGGTCCGTGGACGGAGCGGTAGGTTTTTCCCGAACCGAGCACCTCACCGAGCACGCCTTTCGTCGGGTCCATCGCGGTGAGGTCTTCGAGGATACGCGCGTCCAGCCCACTGGCGACCACTTCCTTCAATCGCGTTCCGTCCGTCGTCACCAGTCCTAATGCGACGTGTCGACAAGCGAGGATTCCACGCGCAGCGCGACAGAACAGAGTCAACATGCTCTGCGGATCGCGCTCCGCTGCCAATGCGATGTCGAGCTCGAGCAGAGTCGCAAGGCGCAGGCTGAGAGACTGGAATGAATAGTCGAGCGCATCCGAATCGGCGGCCGCGACGCGGCGCGCATCCGCGTGCTCGGTCGTTTTGTCGAGCATCCCGCGCAGGCATCGCTGCAGACCTGTCAGGTCGCGCAGATACGCCGGGAGCCGCGCGCCGAGCAGGCCTGGCGCGACCGCCGCGGCCGGCAGAATCGCGGAATCCGGCAGGCGCCCCAGCGCCACTTCCACCGCGGCGAGGATTTCCTCGGGCTCCGCTCTCTTGTCGAGCACCGCGACGGCACGACACGATTTCGCAAGAACCAGTGCTGAACTGATGTCCTCAGTGGCGCAACAAAAAATGAGCGGCGTCGCGGCAATCGCCTGTTCGTCGTGCATGCGGTCGGCGAGTTCGGCACCGTCCATGTCGGGCAAGACCACATCGGTGATCGCCAGATCCGGACGCACGGTTCGCGCGATCTCGAGCGCCTGCGCTCCTGCAGCCGCCTGCAGGACCTCGTAGCCGGCATAGCCGAGGACCGTCGCCAGGAACTCGCGTTCGCTCGCGCGGCCGTCGACCGTCAGGATCGTCGTCATTCGTTTCCCCACGCTGGCAAGCTGCACCGCATGACACGACCGCCGAGTCCATCAAACACGTTCCGGTGACGATCAAATCTACCATTTTCACCGGTCGATCTGCGCGAATCCTTGCGGAAACGCACGCTTGCACAAACAGCATCCTCTCATGTGACGCGGGGCTCTGTACGGGAGCGGGCATGGAGCGCGGAATGGGACGCCGGATCGGCCGAGCGTCGTCGCCAGAACTCAACGGGCGGACGGAGTGTGGCTGCGACCGAGCCAGCCCGCGTTGGCGCCACGCCAATTCCCCAACTCCCGCCAAGCTGCGATCATTGCGCATGCCCAACTTCCCCACTCTTTCGCTTTCCCCCGCCCTGCTGCAGGCGGTCGATCAACTCGGCTACGTCGACATGACGCCGGTGCAGGAGCAAAGCCTTCCGCCGATGCTGGAGGGCCGCGACCTGATCGTCCAGGCGCCGACCGGCAGCGGCAAGACCGTCGCGTTCGGCCTCGGCCTGCTGCAGCGGATCGACCCCGCCCACGTGCGTCCGCAGGCACTGGTGCTGTGCCCAACACGTGAACTGGCCGACCAGGTCGCCAAGGAGATCCGCCGGCTCGCCAGCGCGATCCCGAACCTCAAGGTTCTGATCCTGACTGGCGGCGTTTCCCTCAACCCGCAGATGGCGTCCCTGCGCAAGGACTCGCACGTCATCGTCGGTACGCCCGGGCGCGTGCAGGAAATGCTGCGCAAGAAGGTATTGCACCTTTCGCACATCCGAACCCTGGTGCTCGATGAAGCGGATCGCATGCTCGACATGGGATTCGAGGAGCCGATCCGCGAAATCGTCGGCAAGACGCCCTCGACGCGGCAGAGCCTGCTGTTTTCTGCAACCTACCCCGAGGAAATCCGCGCGATCGGACGCAGCGTGTTGCGCGATCCCACCGAGATCACGATTGCCGGTGCAGTCGAGCAGCCGGCGATCGAACAGGTGTTCGTCGAGGTGGAGCTGTCGCGCAAGCCGGCAACCCTCGGTGCGCTGCTGCTGGAGTACCGGCCCGAATCGAGCG
>NZ_JBDSWZ010000045.1:0-23244 GCF_039926425.1 Dokdonella sp. | reverse complement strand
TCGAGATCGTGATTCCGCGCGCCTTTTCTTCCGGCGCCGCATCGATCTGGTCGTATGCCTTGAACTCACCGCCGAAACGCTCCGCGCCGATCTTCGTCAGCGCCGCCGTCAGCGTCGTCTTGCCATGATCCACGTGGCCAATCGTGCCTACGTTGACGTGCGGCTTGGTGCGCTCGAATTTTCCCTTGGCCATTGCGAAAAACCCCGATCTGATGGAAACGATTTAAATGGAGACGAAACCCGGGAAAACAAACCGCGCAACCTGGAAGCGTCTGGATGGTGCTCGCGAAAGGAATCGAACCTTCGACCTCTTCCTTACCAAGGAAGTGCTCTACCGACTGAGCTACACGAGCCTGTACTTGAGCCACCCTCCATGGCGGCAGAAGAACAAACCAGCATCCATGCTGGATATTTATTTTTGCCGTCCTCCCTGACGGCCAAGAACAAACCGGCATCCTGCCGGACTCTTCAATAAGGCAAAGCAAAAACAAAAACTCAGCGATTCAATGGAGCGGGAGACGGGAATCGAACCCGCACAATCAGCTTGGAAGGCTGAAGTTCTACCATTGAACTACTCCCGCGCCGAAACAACCTGCTTGGGTACCGCGCCGACAGGGGATTCACATCCCATCGGGTGCTGCCTGTCTGATACCGCGCCGCTCGCGCGTCGCGCATTGCACTGGCTTGGTGGAGAGAGGTGGATTCGAACCACCGAAGGCGTGAGCCAGCAGATTTACAGTCTGCCCCCGTTGGCCGCTTGGGTATCTCTCCGGAATCCGGACTTGTTCTGAACTGCCTTGAAGGTCGCCCATCCGGGAGATGGATGGTTGATCGTTGTTCAATCGCGCCACTTTCGCTGCGCGAACCGGACCGCTCCCGGCGATCCGCCTGTACCTCTGGACGCATGAACATGCGTGCCGACACGTTCATTCTGTCGATCGCCGGAGTATCCACCCGTGCACGGAGCCGCGCATTTTCCGTTCCCGCGCCCTCTACTGTCAAGGGGATGCCAGCTCGGACGACGTGAGGACTTCACGACGGCGACTGCTGCAGTGCTTCAGGCTCCCGCAACAGCGCGGATTCGCGCCACCTCCCCCTCCATCGTGCGGGAAAGTTCCTGCAGTCGCTGCGCATGGTCGGCGAGACGGCAATCCTCCTCGTCGACCGGCTGCCAGGCTGGAACGGTTGTCGGCTTGCCGTCTGGAGCCTCCAGCGCGACAAAAACGATGACGCAACTGGTTGCCAGACGCTCGCCGGTCAATTTCAGATCCCGCGCAGCCACGTCCACCGCGAAGTGCATGCTCGAACTGCCGGTATGAATCAGTTTCGCCCGCACCGTGACCAGATCGCCGATCAGGATCGGCTGCAGGAAGCGGATTCCGCCGACCGCCACGGTGACGCAATAGCGTCCGCTCCAGCCGACCGCCCCCGCGTAGCCCGCCTGGTCGATCCACTTCATCACCATGCCTCTGTGCACCTTGCCACCGAAGTTCACGTCGGCCGGCTCTGCAAGGAATCGGAATTCGACCTCTCGTTGCTGACCGGGCATGGCGCGGATCCATGAATGCATTTGCGGGCGCGCAGACTAGCGCCTTCCCTCGGCCTTGTGTGATCGCAGTCGCGCCATCGGACGGCCGTGACCCGTAAGCTGGCTTCGCCGATCCGGCGTCACGGGAAGATCACAATGCGCTCCACCATCTGGCTTGGATTCCTGTTGACCGTTTCCCGCGCGGCGGCAGCCAACGAAATCACCGTCAAGAACGATTCGCTCACCGATTTTGGTCCGGCCGTCATCGTGCAGGGTTTCGTCGCAGGTGAAATGGCCGGTTCGTGGCTGACGAGCCCCTGCGACGGCAATCTGGTGGCAGTCCAGATTTTCTGGCGCTCCGCCAGCGGCACCCAGCCGTTCGTGATCGGCAACGCGATCAACATTTACCGGAGCGGCGTATTCCCCGTTCCTGGCGACCTTGCACTGAGCGTCGGCGGTCCGGTGATGAACGACAATGCGCTGAACGAATTCCGTTACCAGGACGAGAACAATACGCTTCCGATCAACGTGCCGGTGACCACCAATGAAACCGTTGTGGTCGCTTACGAATTCTCCGAAGCCCAGCAGTCCAGCGACCCCAGCGTCGTCCGGGACACCGACGGCATCCAGCCGAACCGGAACTCCATCTACGGGGACAATGGAGCGGGTCCCGCCTGGTACTCCTCGTCCGATCTCTTGGTGCTTGGGGACTGGGTGATCCGCGCCGTCGTGAACTGCCAGACCGCGAGCTCGGCCGCCAATGTGTCGACGTCGCTCACGAGCGTACCCGGCGCATATGTCCCGGGCGGCACGCTCCAGTACACGATCACGATCGGGAACAGCGGTCCCGCATCGGCGCCGGGAACCACGGTCGTCGACACGTTTTCCAGTGCCTTCACCGGCATCACCTGGGTGTGCGCTCCCAGTGGCGGAGCGAGTTGCACGACCTCCGGCAGCGGCAACATCATCGACACCGCCAACCTTCCGTCCGGAAGTCAGGCCGTCTACACCGTCAACGGCACGGTCGGCGCCAATGCGAACGGAACGCTCAGCAATTCAGCGACCGCGGTCGTGCACGCGCCGGTCACCGACCCTGATTCGACCAACAACACGGCGAGTCTCGACCTCGAACCCGCCGTCAGCGACATGATTTTTGCCGACGGTTTCGAGAACTCCATCATCGTGGTGGGAACGCTGAAGCCGATGGCCTCGCGACTCTCCTCCAGCGCAAAATGAGTGGCGGCACGGCGCGCGCGGACCTTGTACGCCCAATTTTTCTTTCACTGCTTGTCACTCGCGGACCTTCCGGATGCTCCGGATGGTCCGCGCTGCGTCACGGCGGATGTCCTCAGATGTTGAACCGGAAATGCAGAACGTCGCCTTCCTTGACGAGGTATTCCTTTCCCTCCAGGCGTAACCGACCTGCGTCCTTCGCACCCGCTTCGCCCCGGTACTTGATGTACTCGTCGTAGGCGATCGTCTCGGCTCGGATGAAACCGCGCTCGAAGTCGGTGTGGATCACCGCCGCTGCCTGCGGTGCGGTGGAGCCTGCCTTCACCTGCCAGGCGCGCACTTCTTTTTCGCCGGCGGTGAAATAGGTCTGCAATCCGAGCAACTTGTAACCGGCGCGAATCACCCGATTGAGCCCCGGTTCGTCGAGGCCCAGATCCTTCAGGAACTCGTCGCGATCGGCGTCTTCGAGCTGCGCCATTTCCTCTTCGATCGCTGCACACACGGGCACCACTTCAGCGCCTTCGGTCGCGGCCCGCGCACGCACGAGATCGAGATACGGGTTGTCGGTAAAGCCGTCCTCAAGCACGTTCGCGATGTACATCAACGGCTTCATGGTCAGCAGGAAGAGGTCGCGCACCAGAGCCCGCTCGTCGTCGTCGAGGCCGAGACTGCGTGCGGACTTCCCTTCGTTGAGACCAGCGGAAAGTTTCTGCAGGACCGGCCGTTTCGCGAGCGCCTCCTTGTCGTTCGCCTTGGCAGCGCGTTCGACGCGATTGAGCGCCTTGTCCACTGAATCGAGATCCGCCAGCGCAAGCTCGGTATCGATCGTCTCGATGTCGGAGATCGGATCGATGCGGTTGGCGACATGCACGATGTCCGGATGATCGAAGCAACGCACGACGTGCGCAATCGCGTCGACTTCGCGAATGTGGGCGAGAAACTTGTTACCCAGCCCCTCGCCTTTCGACGCACCGGCAACCAGACCGGCAATGTCGACGAACTCCATCGAGGTCGGGATGACCTTCAGCGGCTTCGCGATGCCTGCGAGCGCAGCCAATCGGGGATCCGGCACGGGCACGACGCCGACATTCGGCTCGATCGTGCAGAACGGGAAATTCGCCGCCGCGATACCCGCGTTGGTCAGCGCATTGAAGAGGGTCGACTTGCCGACGTTGGGCAAACCGACAATGCCGCATTTGATGCCCATGGCTTGGATCCGGAAGAAGAAATGGGAAATGGGATAGAGGAATGGACGCGGGCCTCGGGTTCTGCAGGCCCCAGCTCGCGACTCAGGTGTCCCGGTTCGTATGCAAGCGCTTCATCGCTTCGTTGAACTCGCCTTTCACCGCAAGTGGGAGAACGTCGAGTGATCGACCGACTGCATCGACGATGGATGCTTCATCGAGGCTCGACGGTTTGCCGAGCACCCAGCCGAGCACGCGGTCCTTGTCGCCGGGATGGCCGATGCCGAGGCGAAGGCGATGGAACTTGCCGTCGCCGACTTTCGAAAAAAGATCGCGCAGCCCGTTCTGGCCACCGTGCCCGCCGTCGAATTTGAGGCGCGCAGCTCCGGCAGGCAAATCGAGATCGTCGTGGGCCACCAGCATTTCTTCGGGCGCGATCTTCCAGTAGCGAAGAGCCGCACCGACGGAATCGCCGCTCGCATTCATGAACGTGATCGGCTTGAGCAGCCAGACCGACCGACCCTCAATGGTAATTCTGGCGATCTCGCCGCGCAGTTTCGAATCGATTCCGAGCCTCGCCCCTTCGCGACGCGCCAGCGCATCCACGAACCAGTAACCGGCGTTGTGCCGGGTCCGCAGGTGCTCGGCGCCCGGATTGCCGAGGCCGACGATGAGACGCAGGTCCGCCATGCGTGGCAGCGCTCCTGCTCCCGGTCGCGAGTGACCGCGACCGGGAGCGGGAAACCACGATTACTTCTTGCCGGCAGGCTTCGCCGGCGCGGCGCCCTTCGCGGCAGCGGCAGGTGCAGCGCCCTTGGCAGCGGCACCTCCCTTGGCTGGCGCGGCGCCCTTGGCTGGCGCGGCACCCTTGGCCGGTGCGCCAGCTGCCGGCGCTGCGGCAGCATCACCTTCGGCCGCTTCCGTCTCCACTTCCGCACGCTGCTGCTTGGCGACAACGACCGCGTGGTCGTGCTCCTTGCCGAAGCGCAGTTCCGGAATCTCGACGCCCTCGGGAAGCTTGATGGTCGAAAGGTGGATGATGTCGTCGACGTTCAGCTCCGACAGATCGACCTCGATGAACTCCGGCAGATTCTTCGGCAGACACGAGACCTCGACTTCGTTCATCTCGTGGGTGATGACGATTCCGGCGGTCTTGCCTGCGGGCGAAACTTCCTGGTTCATGAAGTGCAACGGAACGCGCAGGCGGATCGCCTCGTTTTCGTTGACGCGCTGAAAATCCAGATGCAGGACCAGCTGCTTGTACGGATGGCGCTGCATGTCACGCAGCAGCACCCTCTGCACGTCGCCGCCGAGACTGAGGTCGAGGATCGACGCGTAGAACCATTCGTTCTGGCTCGCATGCCACACATCCTTGTGCTGGATCTGGATGCTGACCGGCTTCAGCTCGCCACCGTAAACGATGGCCGGAACAAATCCCGCGTGACGCAGGCGGCGGCTCGCACCTTTGCCTTCGACTTTGCGGTTTTCAACTGTGATTTCGTGGGTCTTTGCCATGTGCGTGTTGCCTTTTCTCGATGGAGACCGCCTCGCGGCAGTGTGGAGCTCCCCCGCGACCAGGAGAGCCGTTTTGAACGGAAATCAATCGACGTACAGCGAACTCACCGACTCGCCGTAGGCGATGCGCCGGATCGTTTCGGCCAGCAACTCGGCGACCGAGAGCTGGCGGATCTTGCCGCAGGACTGCGCCGACGCCGACAGCGGAATGGTATCGGTCACGACCAGTTCGTCGAGGGCGGAGCCGTCGATGTTGGCGATCGCCGGGCCCGACAGAACCGGATGCGTACAGTAAGCAACGACCTTGCGCGCGCCGTTCTTCTTCAATGCCGATGCCGCTGCGCACAGCGTGCCGGCCGTGTCGACGATGTCATCGACAAGAATGCAGACCTTGTCCTTCACCTCGCCGATGATGTTCATCACAGTCGATTCATTCGCCCGAGGACGGCGTTTGTCGATGATCGCCAGATCCGCGTCATCCAGCCGCTTGGCCATCGCCCGTGCTCGCACGACGCCGCCGACATCCGGCGACACCACGATCAGGTCGTCGTTGGCGTAATAGCGCCAGATATCCGCGAGCAGCACCGGCGACGCATACACGTTGTCCAGCGGGATGTCGAAAAAGCCCTGGATCTGATCGGCGTGCAGATCAACCGTCAGCACGCGATCCGTACCGACCGTGCAGATCATCTGCGCCGCCACCTTGGCCGTGATCGGAACGCGCGCCGAACGAGGGCGCCGATCCTGGCGGGCATATCCGAGATACGGCACCACCGCGGTGACGCTGGCCGCCGATGCGCGCTTGAGCGCGTCGATCAGGGCCAGCAACTCCATGAAATTGTCCGCCGTCGGCGCCGACGTCGGCTGGATCACGAACACCTCCTGGCGGCGCACGTTTTCCTCGATCTCGATCTGCACCTCACCGTCGCTGAAGCGTCCGACGAGCGCCTTGCCGAGCGGAACATTGAGCTTGTCGCAGATCGTCGACGCCAGGTCGCGGTTCGCGTTGCCCGTGAAAATGAGGATGCCCGGATCGATGGTCGTGTCCACTGCGTTGCTCCGTTGCGCCCATTTCGCTGGGGGATGCCGACCATTCTTGCAAACCCGCACAACGTCATCGACCACGATGCGCGTCGCATGGATGTCACGCGCGATGGCTGGGGCGGCAGGATTCGAACCTGCGAATGCCGGGATCAAAACCCGGTGCCTTAACCACTTGGCGACGCCCCAACCGAAACCTCAAACCCGCGCTTCACGCCATTCCAGCACCCGCGCGTGCAGCGGCGACGTTGCCAACCCGCGCGCGGTGAACGCGCGAAATTCCGCCGGGCATTCGTTGACGATCGCTTCGGCCAACTCGCGCGACGCAGCGCGCGCGAAGATGCATCCGCCTGACCCGCTCAGCCGCGCCGGCGCGCGTGTCTGCAGCCAATCCAGTGCGCGCGCCACAGCGGGAAAGCGTTCGCGCACGACCGGCTCGAACACATTGACCGTTTCAGCGCCTGAAGCAAAGAGCGGAATTGTCAGATGTGCCGCGCTGCGTGTCAAATCCGGATCCTGAAACAGGGCAGCCGTCGGCACGCGCACGCCAGGGTCGACCACGACGAACCAGCTCTCGGGGACGTCCAGTGGCGTCAATTGCTCGCCGATCCCTTCGGCCCAGGCGCTCGCGCCACGGACGAAGACCGGCACGTCGGCCCCCAGAGCGAGGCCGATCGCGGCCAGTGCCGGCGTGCCCAGGCATGTTTTCCAGAGTGCATCGAGGGCCACCAGCACGGTCGCTGCGTCCGAGCTTCCGCCTCCCAGCCCACCGCCCATCGGAATGCGCTTGTCGAGCGCGATATCGGCGCCGAGCGAACAACCCGTTTCCAGCGCAAGCACGCGCGCCGCTCGCACCGTCAAATCGACGTCGGGGTCGACATCGGGCAGAGGATCGAGTCGCACGATCCGGCCGTCGTCGCGCGGACGCAGCCGCACGGTGTCGCCGAAGTCCAGCAACTGGAACGCGGTCTGCAGCAGGTGATACCCGTCATCACGCCGGCCGACGATATGCAGGAACAGGTTGACCTTCGCAGGCGCGGGCCAGTCGCTCCAGCCACCGTCATGATCGACCTGAGCCGGTTTCGACCACGGCGTCACAGCCCCGCCCACTCGCGGATCGACAGTCGCACCTTGTAGTCGCCCTTGCTGGCGAACACCTTGCTTGGCTGGGCAGGCTCGCCGGGACCGTAGTCGAGGTATTCGACTGTCCAGCCGTCCTCGTCGATCTCGGCAGGCAAGCCATCCGCGCGGAAGCGGATCTGCGCCGCACCACCCGCACGGGCGCCGCGGACCCAGTGAACGAGTTGCGCGACCGGCACACGCCAGCCCAGTTCGCGTTCGAGCAACGCCGCGGCGTCGCCCCCTTCGACCACAGCATCGCGCAGACCTTCAAGGACGGCGTGACCGGGCTCGCCGGACAGCACCCAGGTCTTGCCGGTGACCGGCGCGTGCACGCTAAACCGATAACGCGACCCGGTCTGCTGCCATTCCAGCGCTCCGCTGCCGCTGTCGTGGCCGTCCGAAACACCGAGCCGGCCTTTCAGAGTCCATGTGGTGCGCGTCGCCAATGCGCGTTCGCGTGTTGCCTGTTTCGACAGCAGGTCCGCATCCGCGGGCAGCGGCCGTACGTTGCGGCCGGCGCACGCGGCCAGCAGCAGCGACGACAGGGTTGCGAAAAAAATCCGTGACGGCTTCATGTCGTCAGCCGCTTGATCGCTTCCAGCAACGCCTTGTTTTTCGAATCCTTCTTGCGACCTTGTTCCCACACCCGCCTGGCCTCGTCGCGGTCGCCTTTGACCCACAACACTTCGCCCAGATGCGCGGCGATATCGGGATCGGGCTGCTTCGAATAGGCTCGGCGAAGATTCTCGATGGACGCATCGAGATCGCCCATGCGATAGCGCACCCACCCCAGGCTGTCGATGATCGCGGGCTCGTCGGGCTTCAGCTTCAGCGCGCGCTGGATCAGTGCGAGTGCTTCACGCTGTTGGTCAGCATTGCCGCGATCACCGTGATCCGCGAGTGTATAGCCGAGTGCATTCATCGCCTCTGCATCGTCAGGCTTGAGCTCGATCACTCGGCGCAGATCGCGTTCACCCGCCGGAAGATCGCCCTCGTCAACGAACAGCAGCGCACGCGCGTACAGCAGTCGCGGATCGTCCGGTAGCGCGCCCAGTGCACGCGTGTACACGGCAATCGCTTCGCGCGGACGCTTGGCGCGCAGGAGGTCGGCCTCGAGCAGGTAGGTTGCGCCCGACTGCTCGCTGTCTTCCGACGCCTGTGATTGCAACTGGTGCAGGAATTCGAGCGCCTGGCCGGTGCGGCCGAGCTTGTCCAGCACGACCACTTCGCGCATCTGCGCATCGAACCAGTGTTCGTCCTGATCCGAAATCGTGCGGTACCACGCCAGCGCCTCTTCGCGCTTGTCGATCATCTCGGCCACTTGGCCGAGCAGAAAAAGCCGTTTTCCATCGCGCGCCGGTTTGTCGGCATTCAATTCGCGATAAAGCGCCTGCAACGCGGGCTTGTCATCGGCGCGCGCCGCGTAGGCCGCGCGGGCGCCGTACGTCACGTCATCCTGTGGCCCGGTCGACAGTGTGCGCGCGGCGCCGGCGTTGTCACCGCTGTCGGCGAGCAGCGCCGCATAGCCGCCTCGAAGAGGAACGCTCGTCGGATTGCGACGCAGAGCTTCGGCGAAGGTCGCCCGCGCAGTCGCCTTTTCGCCACGGTCCAGCGCAAGGCGCGCACTCCACGCATAGCTGTCGTCGCCATGAAAACGGGCGACCGCGGTATCGGCAAGGTGACGCGAAACGTCCTTGTCGCCGAGCTTGAAAGCCAGCTGGCTCACAGCGACCCAATTGGATTCCTTTGCGCCAAGTCGCTCGGGCGTCGCCAGCCGCGCGAGCAATTCGCCCGCGACACGTTTGTCGTTGCCATTGAGCAGGGTTTGCGCAATCAACCTCCATGACTGGTCGTCGCCGACGGCAGCGAGCGACGACAGAGCCGCATACGCTGCATCGGCATGTCCTTCACCAAGAGCAATCCATGCACGCGCCTGGATCACTCCCGGTTCCGCTGGCACCAGTTGCTGCCAGCGCGTCAGCGCGCGACGAGCAAGACTCCAGTCCTTCACCGCAAGTGCAAGCCGCGTTGCTTCCTCGGCCAGTGCAGGATCGGACGAGAGGTCCGACGCCTCGGCAAATCCCTGCGCGCTCGCCGCAAGGTCGCCACGCTGCAGCGCAAACTGCGCGGTCAGAAGCTTTAGCGGAAGATCCTGTTCAGGAGCGACCGGCACCGCGGCAGCCGTTCGCGGCAACACGCCTCGCGCGTCCGGTTTCACATTCGAACAGGCGGCGACAACCAGGCAGCCGAAAAAAAGCGCGACGGCGTGGGCGCCGTGGGTGGGCCGATGACATCGATGACGGAGAGTGCGCGGGAGATCCATGCGAAGCCTTTGTATTGCTTGATATCGCGGGACGGCGCCCGCACAATTCGCCACAGTCGCCGCGAAGATCCAAGTCCAGCCATGACGATATGCGGACTAGCTTAGCCGATCCGTTCACGCCGTTCGGCCAACCGATGCGGAGCGTCCCAGGTGCTGCGGGCGACATGTTCAGTCTTCTTCATGGCGCTCGCTTGCAATGGCTTTAGTCGCACTCGGACTCAATCACCAGACTGCACCGGTCGCCCTGCGCGAACGCGTCGCCTTTCCGGCCGATGCGACAACGCCGGCGCTGGCAGGACTGATGGCAGAGCCCGGTGTGCGCGAAGCGGCCATCCTGTCGACCTGCAACCGGACTGAACTCTATTGCACGGTGGACGACGGCGCGGAATCCGTTCCTGCCGCGTGGCTGCATCGCGACCGCGATCTGACCAACAACCGCGTCGACGAGTTCCTTTACCGTCACCATGATGCAGACGCGGTCCGGCATTTGTTCCGCGTCGCGACCGGTCTGGAGTCGATGGTGCTTGGCGAGCCGCAGATCCTGGGTCAGGTCAAGGATGCTTACGCCCTTGCGCGCGACGCCCATTCGCTCAAGGCGCCTCTGGAGCGCCTCTTCCAGAACACATTTTCCGTCGCCAAGCGGGTGCGCTCCGACACCCGCATCGGCGCCAGCACCGTCTCGGTGGCGTTCACGGCAGTACGCTTGGCCGAACGCGTCTTCACCGACCTGCGCGGCGCCTGCGTGATGCTGATCGGCGCGGGCGAAACGGTCGAACTCGCCGCGAGACACCTCACCGAAGCCAACGTGCGGCGTCTGATCGTCGCCAACCGGACCCTCGAAAACGCGCAAACGCTGGCCACGCGATTCGGCGGCTACGCGATCGCACTCGCAGACCTGGACAAGCATCTTCCCGAAGCAGACATCGTGATCTCCTCCACGGCAAGCCGCGAACCGGTGCTGTCGCGGGCTCAGGTCGCTTCGGCGATCGCCGCACGGCGTCGCCGGCCGATGTTCCTCGTCGACATCGCGGTGCCGCGCGACATCGAACCCTCGGTTTCCGAACTCGAAGACGTGTATCTCTACACGATCGACGACCTTCGCCAGGTGATCGACGAAAACATGCGCTCGCGCCGCGAGGCCGCACGCGAAGCCGAGGCCATGATCGAACTCTCGGTCGAACATTTCATGGGCTGGTGGCGCTCGATTGGCGTGCACAACCCGGCAATCGACCTGCGCCGACTGGCGGAAGTCAGCCGCGACGACACGCTCGCAAAGGCCCGCTCCCTGCTCGCGCGGGGTCGATCGCCTGAAGAAGCCCTCGCATTCCTCGCCAATACACTGACCAACAAGCTGCTGCACGCGCCGAGCGCCAACCTGCGCTCCGCCGCGTTGCGCGGCGATGCCGAACTGCTGCGTGCCGCCGAACGCCTGTTCGATCCGAACGGGGACAGCGAGCGCGAGCGTTAGCGTCGCTGGGCCGGGAACGGGAACGGGAATTCGTTATCCCGATTCACGTCGTGCCATCGCGACCCCTGATTCCGCCACCCGATGCGCACTCGCACGAAGTCCCGCCGCAACGCACGGCCCTTCGACGTTCCACTCGCCAATCCCGACCTTTCATGCAACCCAGCATCCGCCGCAAACTCGAACAACTCGCCGAGCGCCACGAAGAACTGGAACGCATGCTTGCGAGTCCGGAAGTGCTGGGAGACGTGACGCGACTGCGCGAGGTCTCGCGTGAACATTCGCACCTCACACCGCTGACCGAGTCACTGCACGCCTACGACGACGCCGGCGTGGCGCTCGAATCAGCGCAGGCGATGTTGCGCGATCCAGAGATGAAAGAGATGGCGAGCGAGGAGATCGCGACGCTGGAAGAACAGCGCACCACGCTTGAAGACGATCTCAACCGACTGTTGATCCCGAAGGATCCGCGCGACGAGGGCAACCTGTTCCTCGAAATCCGCGCCGGAACCGGTGGCGACGAAGCAGCAATTTTTGCCGGTGATCTGCTGCGCATGTACCTGCGTTACGCCGAACGGCGCCGCTGGAACGTCGAGATTCTTTCCGCCAGCGACGGCGAACACGGCGGTTACAAGGAAGTGATCGCGCGCGTCGAAGGCGCTTCGGCGTTTTCACGCCTCAAGTACGAATCCGGAACGCATCGCGTGCAGCGCGTGCCGGCAACCGAAGCCCAAGGACGCATTCACACGTCAGCGGCGACGGTTGCGATCCTGCCCGAACTCGATGAAGTGGATGACATCGATCTCAATCCGGCCGATCTCAAGACCGACACCTTCCGCGCATCCGGGGCCGGCGGCCAGCACGTCAACAAGACCGACTCGGCAATCCGCATCACCCATCTGCCAAGCGGCATGGTGGTCGAGTGCCAGGACGAACGCAGCCAGCACAAGAATCGCGCACGTGCGCTGTCGTTGCTGAAAGCGAAGCTGCTCGATGCCGAACGCAGCAAGCAGGCCGCAGTGCAGGCCGAATCGCGCAAACTGCAGGTGGGATCGGGCGATCGCAGCCAGCGCATCCGCACCTACAATTTTCCGCAGGGTCGCATCACCGACCACCGCATCAATCTCACGTTGTATCGTCTTCCGGAAATCGTCACCGGAGATCTCGACGAACTCGTCGATGCATTGACTCGCGAGGATCAGGCCGATCAGCTACAGCAGTTGACAGGCACTCTCTAGGCCGATCGAAGGGACTCTACAGTGCGTGTCCGATGATGTCGGTCTGAAGGTGAACCGCCGACTCCAGCGCCAGCGCTCCACCCTGACCGATCACAGCCCGGCTGCCATGGGGCCGCCATGAGCAGTCGAACGTGGTGTTCGCAGTGCCAACCGTGTAACACACCGGAACCATCACGACAGCGGGCACACCATGGCCGCCGACGCGCTCCGGACGCGCACTCCAACGGCGGACCGCCGTCACCGTCGCCTGGTCGAATGCCGGAGTACTTGCCACCGATTCCGATGCTTGCGGATCGACGGTGAGCACGTGCCCGTCGGCGTCGTACGCCACCTTCACCACCACGAGCGCCGCCGTTCCGTTGCGGATGCCCTTGGTGGGCAGGCGCGGAATTGCACGGCTGTCGCCCTTTGGAAAAGAGATGGCTCCGCCGGTCCGCGCATCGTCGATGCGGACCGCATACCGGTTTTGTGGGGCAGGGACGAAGCTGACGTCAACCGTCAAGGTCGTTTCGGTGGCTGCGGCATGGTCGTCGATACGACCAGGCTCGAACGTCCAGCCGCGGATTGCACGCTCAAGCGGCTCGCGCACATCCGCGCCAAGGTCGCTTTGAGCGGTGAGCGATACGAGGTGACCGTCTTTGTCCACCGACACGTTCCACTGGTAGCTCAAAGGACTCGGCGGATTCTGCGGTGACGACGCAAAGACCGGAGCAACTGTCAGCAAACCGACCGAAACAAGATGGGAGATCCTGATCATGGCAAAAATCCTTTTTCACTGGACGCGACGTGTCCACCAATAGCACGCCCAAGGTTGACACAACAACCTCGAAGCTTTCAGGCCAACGTAGGTGTTTCGTGTTGATTGCCCGCGCGCGGGATCAGGCTTGCAACAAATGGCCGATGATCGAGCCGTACAAAGCCGGCAAGCGCTGGAGATCGGACACCGACACCTGCTCGTCGACCTTGTGGATTGTCGCGTTCACGGGTCCAAGCTCGACGACTTCGGCGCCGAGTGGCGCGATGAAGCGGCCGTCGGACGTGCCGCCGCCTGTGCTCTGCTCCGGCACGATTCCGCAGTGTTCCGCGATGGAGGCCAGCGTCGCGTCGCGCAGCTTGCCTGATGGTGTCACGAACGGGTCGCCCGACAACCACCAGTCCAGCGTGAAGTTCACCGAATGGGCGCGAAGGATGACTTCCACGCGTTCACGCAGCGACGCACTGGTGCTCGCGGTTCCGAACCGGAAATTGAACACTGCATGCAGATCGCCGGGAATCACGTTGTCCGCGCCGGTTCCGGAATGTAGATTGGAGATCTGGAACGATGTCGGCGGGAACGCGTCATTGCCCTCGTCCCATCGAATCGCCGTCAGCTGCGCCAGCGCTTCGGCGAATGCGTGGATCGGGTTGTCTGCCTTCTCCGGATAAGCAACATGACCCTGCACCCCGTGGACGCGAAGACGTCCGGTCAGCGACCCCCGCCGACCGACGCGGATCAGGTCGCCCAGCACCGTTTTCGACGAGGGCTCGCCGACGACACACCAGTCGATGCGCTGTTCACGCCGGCGGAACTCGTCGGCAACGCGACGGACGCCATCAATCGATGCACCCTCTTCGTCCGAGGTCAGCAGCAGCGCCAGCGTTCCGGGATGCTGCGGATTGGCGCGGACGAACTCCTCCAGCGCGACCACCATCGCCGCGACACCCGATTTCATGTCTGCGGCGCCCCGGCCATATAGAAGGCCATCACGGATGACCGGTTCGAATGGCGGGCTGGCCCACGCGTCCACTGCCCCCGTCGGCACCACGTCGGTATGCCCGAGGAACACGACAACCGGTCCGCCATCGCCGTGCGTGGCCCACAGGTTGTCGACGTCGCCATAGCGGAGACTCTCGACCGCGAAGCCCGACTGCGCAAGTCGCGCAGCCAGCATCGCCTGGCAACCCGCGTCATCGGGCGTGACGGATGCCCGACGGATCAAGTCGCAGGTCAGGTCGACGACATCGGACATGGCGGGCGCCGCCGGCTCAGAGGACACGCGCAAACAGCTTGCCATAGAGCGCATCGCTGAATCCCTGATGCACGCTGCCGTCGTCGAGTATGGCCAGCGGCCGGCGAATCAGCGCTGGATGTTCCTTGATCAGCAGCGTCCACTCCGCTGCACTCCCCGGCGCCTTGCGTGCGTCGGGCAACGCGCGCCACGTCGTGCCGCTGCGATTGACCAGCTTTTCCCAGCCGCCAAGCGCCGGCGCCCACTCCTTCAACAGCGCGGCAGGAATCGGGTTGGCGCGGTAGTCGACGAAGCTGAAACCGACCTTGTGCCGGTCGAGCCAGTTGCGCGCCTTCTTGCACGTGTCGCACTTGTCGAGGCCGTAGAGCGTGATTGTCATGGCGGTACGTCGCGAGAAATTTGTTGTGACACGACTGCGGCCGCGCCAACGGCGCCGGCTGCAGAAAACGTGTGCGGCCTACGCACGCAGAAGTTCATTGATGCTGGTCTTCGAACGGGTCTTCGCATCGACGCGCTTGACGATCACCGCGGCATACAGGCTGTGGCTGCCATCGGCGGCCGGCAGCGATCCAGCGACGACCACGCTCCCGGCAGGTATCCGGCCGTAGGTGACTTCGCCGCTTGCGCGATCGTAGATCTTCGTCGACTGGCCGAGAAAGACGCCCATGCCAATGACGCTGCCTTTCTCGACGATGACGCCCTCGACCACTTCGGAGCGGGCGCCGACGAAACAGTCGTCCTCGATGATCGTCGGATTCGCCTGCAACGGTTCGAGCACGCCACCGATGCCGACGCCACCGGACAGATGCACATTCGCGCCGATTTGCGCACAGGAGCCGACCGTCGCCCAGGTGTCGACCATCGTGCCGGCCCCGACGTATGCGCCGATGTTGACGTAGCTCGGCATCAGGACCGCGTCGCGCGCGACGTGCGCTCCACGGCGCACCAGTGCGCCCGGGACCACACGTGCGCCAGCGGCGCGGAAATCGTCCTCGTCAGCGCCTGAAAAGCGCAACGGCACCTTGTCGAATGCCGCCATCGGGCCACCGTCCATGAGACGGTTTGCACTGATGCGGAAATACAGCAATACGGCTTTTTTCAGCCATTGATGCGTCGTCCAGCCACCGTCGCCATCCTGCTCGGCAACACGCGTGTGGCCTCCTTCCAGCGCATCGAGAACCTGCTCGATCGCCGGGCGAAGCGTGCTGGAAATTTCCGCTTCGGACAACGCGTTCCGGCGTTCCCAAGCGTCATCGATCAGGGATTGATGCGCGTGCATGCGTTGTCCGTTCAGGGGGGATTCGTTGTGCCGAGGCTGTCCATGAGGATCCGTCGGACCGTCGCCTGCACCGGCACGGTCAGGGCCTCGTCATTCTCGTCGCTGAGGATGAAGAAGTCTTCCACCCTCTCGCCGAACGTCGCGATGCGCGCGTCGTGCACACGTACGTTCGCCGCTCGGAACGCCTGCGCAACCCGCGCAAGCACGCCCGGACCATCGCTGCAGACCAGAGCGAGCTGGGTCGCGCGTCCGGCTTGCGCAAACGAGATCTGTGGCGCGCGCTGGAAGTGGCGCAGGCGCCGCGGTACACCGCGACGAACGACGCGCGGCCTCAGCTCCCGTGGAGCCAGTGCGCGGCGCAAGTCCGCTTCGAGCAGGTCCACGCGCTCGATGTCGAGCGCGGCCAGGCTGCTCGAATCGAGCAGTTCGAACGTGTCGAACACGCGACCGTCGGCCGCCACCAGCAGGCGTGCCGCGACGACGTTGCAACCAAGCCGGTCAAGTGTTGCGGCGATCGCGGCGAACAAGCCATCGCGATCCCTGGCGCCGACGAACAGTTCGCTGCTGCCACGCGATGACCGGGTCTGGACTGCAATGGTTGCCGCCTGCACATCGGAATTTGAGGCCAACGCGCGCGCCTGCCACGCGACCTGCTCCGCGTTGTGGCGAAGAAAGCTCGCTTCGGGGAAATTGCCCAGGGACCGCACGGCATCGGCGGGGTCCATTCCTCCCGCCGCCAGCAGCTCCTGCGCACGCGCGCGGCACGCGGCAGCGCGCGTGTCCGCATGCGGCGGCCGATGCAGGTCCGCGCGCAGTGCGTACCGTGCTGCCACATACAGATCCGCCAGAAGGCGCGCCTTCCACTCGTTCCACAATCTTGGATTGGTGCCGGCAATATCGGAAATGGTCAGCAGGTAGAGGTTGTCCAGTCGCTCGCCATCCTCGACCTGGATCGCGAAGCGATGCACCACATCCGGATCCGTGATGTCCTGACGCTGCGCGGTGACGCTCATCAGCAGGTGCCAGCGGACCAGCCACGCGACCAGGTCGACATCGCCATCCGCGAGACCAAGGCTCTCGCAGAACGCACGCGCCTCCACTTCACCGAGCTCGGAATGGTCGCCGCCACGGCCCTTTGCGATGTCATGGAACAACGCAGCGAGCAACAGCAGTTCCGGTTTGTCGAGCGTCGCGAATGTCTCGCACGCAAGCGGCAATTCGGTGCGTGCCTGCGGGTCGGCGAAGCGCGCAATGTTGCGCAGTACGCGCAGCGTGTGCTCGTCGACCGTGTAGACGTGAAACAGGTCGTATTGCATGCGTCCGACGACGCGGCGGAACGACGGCAGGATCGCCGCGAGAACGCCGTGGCGATTCATCCGCGCCAGCGCTTCCACCGCCGGAGCACCGCGCCGCAGCAACGCGAGGAATGCGGCGAGCACGTCGGCGTCGGCTGCGAAGTCGTCGCCGTAATGGGCCAGCGCCTGTTGCAGAAGGCGCATGGTCTGCGACGACAGTCCGCGCAGCTCCGAGTGGTCGAGCTGCAGCGTGAAGACATCGACCATCGCGCGCGGTCGCCGTACGAACAGATCCGACGAACGCACTTCGATCCGCGTGCCAAGCGCAACGAAGTCCGGGTCAATGGTTCGTGGCGGCGTACTCGCAGGTTCCAGCAATTCGGTGAAGCGTTCCTGCAGCTGTGCCCCGATCCTCTCGGCGATCGTCGCCGCGCGGTAGTAGCCCTGCATGAACTGTTCGACACCCAGATTCGTCGAGTGCTGGTCCTCGAACCCGAGCTCATCGGCCAGCTGGCGCTGATGGTCGAACAACAGGCGCTCCTCGGCGCGGCCTGCCGCGAGGTGCAGCGCATTGCGGTAGCGCCACAACGTCGCCTCGGATCGTTCGAGTGCGGCAAGCTCGGTGGCGTCGATGAGGCCGTGGTCCACCATCGCCGGCAAATCGGCGGCATCGGCGATCCGCCGGCCGAGCCAGCGCATCAGGTCGAGCGTGCGAAGGCCGCCGGGGCTGTCCTTGAGATTGGGTTCGAGGTTGTAGGCGGTGTCGTTGAAGCGTGCATACCGCGCGGCCTGCTCGGCGCGTTTGGCCGCAAGGAATTCCTTCGGTGGCCAGATCGAGCGATCGTCGACAATCCTTGCGAGCGCCGCGTCGAGCAGCGGACTGCCGGCGATCAGGCGTCCATCGAGCAACGCGGTGAATACACTCACGTCGGTCGCGGCGAGTTCCCTGCACTGTGCCGGCGTGCGCACCGCGCTGCCGGGCTTGAGTCCGATGTCCCACAGGCAGGCGAAGAACGCTTCGAACGCGCGCGATTGGCGCGCCATCGCATCCGGATCGACCAACACAAGCAGGTCGACGTCGGAATACGGAAAAAGGGTGCCGCGCCCGAATCCGCCGACGGCAAACAGCGCGGCATCCGCCGCATCGCCGACACAGGATCGCCAGACGTGATCGACCACCCGCTCCACGCTCTGTGCACGTCGCGTGACGATGTCGTTCGCAGGAACCCCTTCGCGGAACGCGGTGATCAGACGCAGGCCAATGTCGCCAAGCACCTGGCGAAGCGCCAGTCGCGCCTCGCTCGACACGCCGCTGCGCGGGAGCGCCGGTGGCAGGCGCGGAAGGGGTGGCAGATGGGGCGTCTGGGTCGATTCCACGTTGGCGGGCTCGCTCGTGGGTACAGCAGCGGAAATCACGGTTGGCGCGCGTCGACGCGGCCGCTCAACGATAACCTGCGACGCGTGCCGGTGGCGATCCGGCAACGTTGTCGATCAGCCGTTCGGCCAGGCGGTCAGGATCTCGTAGCCGTCGTCGGTGACCGCGATCGTGTGTTCCCACTGCGCACTGAGCGAATGGTCCTTGGTCACCACTGTCCAGCCGTCCGGAAGCAGCCGTGTGTACGGCTTGCCCGCGTTGACCATCGGCTCGACCGTGAATGTCATCCCTTTCACGAGCTTCAGCCCGGCCCCCGCGTGGCCGTAATGAAGAACCTGCGGATCTTCGTGGTAGATCTGTCCGATACCGTGGCCGCAGTATTCGCGCACCACCGAATACCCCTGTGCCTCGACATGCGACTGGATCGCATGGCCGATGTCCCCGAGCGTCGCGCCCGGGCGAACCTTGCCGATCCCAAGCAGCATCGCTTCCAGCGTGGTCTCCACCAGGCGCTTCGCCAGCACGGACGGCTCACCCGCGAAATACATGCGACTGGTATCGCCGTGCCAGCCGTCCTTGATCACGGTCACGTCGATGTTGACGATATCGCCATCCTTGAGCTGTTTGCCGGGATTGGGAATTCCGTGGCAGATCACGTGATTCACCGACGTGCACAGCGTTTTCGGAAAACCCTTGTAGCCGACATTGGCCGGCACCGCCTTCTGCACGTTGACGATGTGGTCGTACGCCAACTCGTCGAGCTGTTCGGTGGTGACGCCAGGCTTCACGTGGGGAATCAGCATTTCCAGCACTTCGGCGGCAAGGCGGCCTGCGACGCGCATCTTTTCGATCTGTTCCGGGGTCTTGACGGTGACGGGCATGGTTCCTCAATGGCTTCGTGCATCTGGCGCAATGGCGCCGTACAGGCTAGAATTGTATGGTTTCGTGGCTCGACTTCGTAAGTCGTTGGCTGCGAAACGAATATCGCGGCTGAGCGACCGATCTTCAATGACCGGTGCAGCAACGCCGTTACGGCAGATGCCGAATCCGCACACGTATCGTCACCGCGTTCGGGGTGCTCCGCAAGGAGTCGCACGCGGCGGGTACGTGGAGGTTCCAACCCCGGAGTCATGCGAGTCCCTCGCGAGAGCCCGCACATCACCTGTGCGGATTTTTCATGAGGAGCTTGCTTCGACTCCCCATCAAGGAATATGACAATGCCTCAAGTCACCATGCGCCAGATGCTCGAAGCAGGCGTGCATTTCGGTCACCAGACCCGTTACTGGAATCCCCGCATGTCGCCGTACATCTTCGGCGCGCGTGGACGCATCCACATCATCAACCTCGAAAAGACGCTTCCGCTGTTCACCGACGCGATGAATTTCATCTCGGGTCTGGCGCAGCGGCGCGGCACCATCCTGTTCGTCGGCACCAAGCGTTCCGCACGCGATGCGATCAAGGAAGAGGCAGCGCGCTGTGGCATGCCGTCGATCTCGCAGCGCTGGCTCGGCGGCATGCTGACCAATTTCCGCACGGTCAAGCAGTCGGTGTCGCGTCTGAAGGAACTGGAGACGATGGCGACCGACGGCAGCTTCGAGAAGCTGGTCAAGCACGAAGTGCTGTCGCGCAGTCGCGAGCGTGAAAAGCTCGAGAAGTCGCTCGGCGGCATCAAGGACATGAACCGCCTTCCCGACGCGCTGTTCGTCATCGACATCGGCCACGAAGACATTGCGGTCAAGGAAGCCAAGAAGCTCGGCATTCCGGTCATCGCGGTGGTCGACACCAACTACGATCCGACCCTGGTCGACTACGCGATCCCGGGCAACGATGATGCGATCCGCGCCGTGCAGCTGTACGCCAGTGCGGTCGCCGATGCCGTTCTCGAAGGCAAGGCTGCTGCTCCGCAGATGGCTGCCAACGAGAAAGACGAATTCGTCGAGCTCGACGCCGAAGGAAATCCGGTGGTCAAGCGCGATGCACGCGATCGCGACGACCGCCGCAAGCCCGGTCCGCGCAAGCCCGGTGGCGACAAGCGTCCGCCCGCCGCGCGTCGTGGACCGCCGCCTCCGCGCGGACCGAAGCCCGACGCACCGGCTGCCGAGTAAACGCTGGATCCGGGCTGCATGATCGCCCGGAGCCTTTACCGATCGGCGTCGACGAACGAATCGTCGGCGCATGAGTCTGCCCCCTTTCGACGTCGCCCCCGCTGATGCGGGCGCGACGGCTTTTCCCAGAACGGGCGCCGCGCGCGATGCGGCATTCCGGCTATCGAGGACACCATGGAAATCACCGCACAGCTGGTCAAGGAACTGCGCGAGCGCACGGGCGCCGGCATGATGGAGTGCAAGAAGGCACTCACCGAGAACAAGGGCGACATCGACGTGTCGGCCGAGTGGCTGCGCAAGCAGGGCCTGGCCAAGGCCGACAAGAAAGCCAGTCGCGTCGCCGCTGAAGGCCGCGTTGTCATGGCGCAGGACTCCGGCAAGGCCGTGCTGGTCGAAGTCAATTGCGAAACCGATTTCGTCGGCAAGGACGAGAGCTTCCTGCACTTCGCGGCCGAAGTGGCGAAGATCGCACTGACCAGTGGCGCCCCGGACGTGCGCGAACTGCTCGACATGCCGTGGCCGGGTGGCGGCAGCGTCGACCAGGCACGCCAGACACTGATCGCGAAGATCGGCGAAAACATCCAGGTGCGCCGGATGGCGCGTATCGACAGCGCCAACAACGTCGGCGCCTATGTGCACGGCGGCCGCATCGGCGTGCTGACCGAGGTGAAAGGCGGCGACGCCGACTTCGCGCGCAATGTCGCGATGCATGTTGCCGCGATGAATCCGCCGCACAACAAGGCAGCCGATGTTCCCGCTGACTTCGTCGCAAAGGAAAAGGAAATCGAGCTTGCGAAGATGTCCGACAAGGACAAGTCGAAGCCGCCGGAAATCCTCGAGAAGATCATCAGCGGCAAGATCGCGAAGATCGTCAACGAGGTGACGCTGTACGGCCAGCCGTACGTGCTCAACACCGACCAGTCGGTTGAAGCCGCCGCCAAGGCTGCGGGCGCCGACGTGATCGGCTTTCAGCGTCTCGCCGTCGGCGAAGGCATCGAGAAGGTCGTTGAGGACTACGCCGCCGAGGTCATGAAGCAGGCCGGGCTCGCGTAACGGCGCATCCGGTGAATCGGTGGATCGAAAGGCCGCGAGCGATCGCGGCCTTTTCATTTGACGGGCCCGCAGATCGACGACGACCCCCGAACGTCCGGCGTGTCCTCTACAATGCGCCTGTTTTGCCCGCCGCCGGAGAATGACGATGCCTGCCGACCTGAAATACAAGCGCATTCTGCTGAAACTCTCCGGCGAAGCACTGATGGGCGAATCCGACTACGGCATCGATCCGAACACGTTGCAGCGACTGGCCCGCGAGATCATCGAGGTGCAGCGCGCTGGCGTGCAGATCGGCGTCGTGATCGGCGGTGGCAACATCTTCCGTGGCGCAGGGCTCGCCAAATCCGGCATGGACCGCGTCACCGGCGACCACATGGGCATGCTCGCCACGGTGATGAACGCACTCGCCATGCAGGATGCGATCGAGAAGGCCGGCGGCGTCGCGCGCACGATGTCGGCGATCAAGATCAACGAGGTGTGCGAGGACTTCATTCGCCGTCGCGCGATCCGTCATCTGGAGAAGGGTCGCATCGCCCTCTTCGCGGCGGGCACGGGCAATCCGTTCTTCACCACCGATTCGGCCGCAGCGTTGCGCGCGATCGAGATCGGCGCGGGCCTGCTCCTGAAAGCCACCAAGGTGGACGGTGTCTACAGCGCCGACCCGGCGAAAGACCCGGCCGCGACCCGCTACGACCGCCTCTCGTACGACGAAGTCATCCAGCGCAACCTGCAGGTGATGGACACCAGCGCGATCTCGCTGTGCCGCGACCACAAGGTGCCGCTGCGCATCTACGACATGTCGCGCGAAGGCGATCTGATGCGCATCCTGCGTGGCGAGCAAATCGGCACGCTGGTCGGCAGTTCACGCTGACCCACCCTCGCTCCTGACCGCATTCCCGGAATGAGCACGCGCCAACCCTGAAGAGTTCGCGCGCGGGTTCCCCGCGTGGAGCCGCCACTGCGCGAGCCGCCAGGTCCGCCGCAGGCAGGCCCGCTGCTATACTGCGAGACTTCCTGCACGGCGGAACAGGCGCTCATAGCGATGCTCGATTCGATCAAGAAAGACACCCAGACACGCATGCAGAAGAGCGTCGATGCGCTCAAGCACGATCTCACGCGTCTGCGCACTGGCCGCGCGAGTACCTCCCTGGTCGAGCCGCTGAAGATTTCGTACTACGGTGCGGACACGCCGATCTCGCAGATTGCCAACATTGCGCTCGCCGACTCGCGCTCGATCACCATCACGCCGTTCGAAAAGAACCTCGTTCCGCTGGTGGAGAAGGCGATTCTCGCGTCCGACCTCGGGCTGACGCCCAATACCGTCGGCAACGTCATCCGCATCAACCTGCCGGCGCTGACCGAAGAGCGTCGTCGCGAGCTTGCCAAGGTCGTCGGGCATGAAGGGGAAGACGCCAAGGTCGCGGTGCGCAACGTGCGCCGGGATGCCTTGCACCAGGTCAAGGAACTGATCAAGGACAA
>NZ_JBDSWZ010000044.1:0-15730 GCF_039926425.1 Dokdonella sp. | reverse complement strand
TGAAAGGCAACAACGATTTGCTGACGCTCACACGGCCCGACGTGATTGGCGCGATCCACACGGCCTACCTCGAAGCGGGCGCAGACCTTCTCGAGACGAACACGTTCAATGCGACGTCGATCAGCCAAGCCGACTATCACCTTGAAAACATCGTGTATGAATTGAACCGTGCCGGTGCAAGCCTCGCTCGTGCGTGCTGCGACGCGATCGAAGCCATCGTCCCGGGCAAGCCGCGATTCGTCATCGGCGTCCTTGGACCGACGAGCCGTACCGCCTCGATCAGCCCGGATGTCAACGACCCCGGTTTCCGCAACACGAACTTCGACGAGTTGCGCATCGCCTATCGGGAAGCGACCGCCGGACTGATCGACGGCGGCGCCGACACGATCATGGTCGAGACAATTTTCGATACGCTCAACGCGAAGGCGGCGTTGTTCGCGATCGAGGAGGAATTCGAGGCCCGCGGTGGACGCTTGCCGGTGATGATCTCCGGCACGATCACCGATCTGTCCGGACGTACACTCTCGGGGCAGACCACCGAGGGGTTCTACGCATCGGTGTCGCACGGTCGACCGCTGTCGGTGGGCCTCAACTGCGCACTCGGCGCGAAGGAACTGCGTCAGTACGTCGATGTTCTCGCGCAGGTTGCCGACGGCCATGTCAGCGCGCACCCGAACGCCGGACTGCCCAATGCATTTGGCGAGTACGACGAAACGCCCGAGGACATGGCTGGTCTGATCGGCGAGTTCGCGCGCAGTGGCTTGCTCAATCTCGTGGGTGGTTGTTGCGGAACAACGCCTGCGCACATCAAGGCGATTGCGGAGGTTGTTGCGGGTGTTGCACCGCGAAAAGCCGGTCAGACAGTTCGGTTGGCTGCTTGAGTCCCAACCCGAACCCATCCGTTTTCCGTCATTCCCGCGAAGGCGGGAATCCATTTTGCACCTCGGCGCTCCAGAACATGGAATCCTGCCTTCGCGGGAATGACGTCGATCCAGATTTCGCCGCATTCCGATGACTGAAACGCCCCGCTACACGCGCCTGTCCGGCCTCGAACCGCTCGTCATCACGCCCGAGCTGCTTTTCGTCAACATTGGCGAGCGCACAAACGTCACCGGTAGCGCGCAGTTTCGCAAGCTGATCAAGGAAGAGCGCTACGACGAGGCGGTGGTGGTCGCTCGCCAGCAGGTCGAGAGCGGCGCGCAGATCCTCGACGTCAACATGGACGAGGGCCTGATCGATTCGGAAGCGGCGATGGTTCGCTTTCTCAGCCTGATCGCATCGGAACCGGACATCGCACGCGTTCCGGTGATGGTCGATTCGTCCAAATGGAGCGTGATCGAGGCAGGACTGCGCTGCCTGCAGGGCAAGGGCGTCGTCAATTCGATCTCGATGAAGGAAGGCGAAGAGGTCTTCATCGCGCAGGCAAAAAAGGTGATGCGTTACGGCGCCGCGGCGGTCGTGATGGCGTTCGACGAGCAGGGCCAGGCCGATACCTGCGCGCGAAAGGTCGAGATCTGCACGCGCGCATACCGCTTGCTCACCGAGCAGCTCGACTTTCCGCCGGAAGACATCATCTTCGATCCGAACATCTTCGCGATCGGCACCGGCATCGAGGAACATGACAACTACGCGGTCGACTTCATCGAAGCGACGCGCATCATCAAGAAGACGCTGCCGCATTGCCATGTGTCCGGCGGCGTCTCGAACGTGTCGTTCTCGTTCCGCGGCAACGAGAGCGTTCGGCAGGCGATCCATGCGGTGTTTCTGTACCACGCCATTGCGGCCGGCATGGACATGGGCATCGTCAACGCCGGCGCGCTGCCGATCGTCGACAGCCTTGATCCGGAGTTGCGCGAACGCGTCGAAGACGTCGTGCTCAACCGGCGCAAGGACTCCACTGAACGCCTGCTCGAGATCGCCGAGCGCTACAAATCGAAAAAGGGTGAAGCAGTCGTCGAGAACGTTGCGTGGCGATCGCTGCCCATCCGCGAGCGCCTCGCACATTCGCTCGTCCAAGGTGTCGACACCTTCGCCGAAGTCGACGCCGAGGAAGCAAGACAGCTCAGTTCGCGGCCGCTCGACGTGATCGAAGGCCCACTGATGGACGGCATGAACATCGTTGGCGACCTGTTTGGCGCCGGCAAGATGTTCCTGCCGCAGGTCGTGAAATCCGCGCGAGTCATGAAGAAGGCGGTCGCGTACCTCCTGCCATTCATCGAGGAGGAAAAGCTGCGCACCGGCGACACCGCCACGTCGAACGGCAAGATCGTGATGGCGACTGTCAAAGGCGATGTCCACGACATCGGCAAGAACATCGTCGGCGTGGTCCTGCGCTGCAACAACTTCGAGGTGATCGACCTCGGCGTGATGGTGCCGGCGCAGAAGATCCTCGACGTCGCGATCGCCGAAAAGGCCGACATGATCGGCCTGTCCGGACTGATCACGCCGTCACTTGAGGAAATGAGCCACGTCGCGCGTGAAATGCAGAGACAGGATTTTCATCTGCCGCTGCTGATCGGCGGTGCGACGACGTCGCGCGCGCACACCGCGTTGAAGATCGAACCCCACTATCGGTATCCATGTGTGTGGGTGAAGGACGCGTCGCGCGCAGTCGGCGTGGCGCAATCGCTCATCTCCAGGGACCTGGTCGACGCGTTCATGGCGAAGGTCCGCGCCGAGTACGCGGAGATCCGCGAGAGGCACAAGGATCGAAGCGGCGCGAAACGTCTGGTCACCCTTGAAAAGGCGCGCGCGCAGCGATTCGCGGGCGACTGGTCGGCGTACGAGCCGCCGGTTCCGGCGACGCCCGGCGTCACGGTGTTCGATGACGTCGCACTCGCCGACCTCGTCGAGTTCATCGACTGGACGCCCTTCTTCAACGCATGGGAATTGGCAGGCCGCTTTCCGGCGATTCTCGACGACGCCGTCGTCGGCACGCAGGCCACCGAGCTGTACCGCGATGCGCGGGCGATGCTTGCGCGCATCATCGACGGGAAATGGCTCACCGCGCGCGGCGTGATTGGACTATGGCCGGCGAACAGCGTCGGTGACGATGTCGAGATCCGACTCGACGACACGGCGATCGCCGGTGATACGACCCTGCACTTCCTGAGGCAGCAGGTCGACAAACCGGTCGAGCGTCCGGATTTCTGTCTGGCCGATTTCATCGCGCCGAAATCCTCCGGCAAGTCCGACTGGATCGGCGCCTTCGCGGTAACTGCGGGAATCGGCATCGACGAACACGTTGCGCGATTCGAACGCGAGTACGACGACTATTCGGCGATCATGCTCAAAGCACTCGCGGACCGACTTGCCGAAGCGTTTGCCGAGCATCTGCATCGCCGCGTCCGGCGCGAGTATTGGGGATATGCGGCGGACGAGGCACTTCCGAATGACGAACTCATTGCCGAAACGTATCGCGGCATCCGTCCGGCACCGGGATATCCCGCATGCCCCGATCACACCGAGAAGGAAACGCTGTTCCGCCTGCTCGACGCGACCCGAAACGCCGGCATCTCCATCACCGAGAGTTTCGCGATGCTGCCGACGGCCGCGGTTTCAGGCTGGTATTTCTCGCATCCGGCGAGCCAGTACTTCGTGGTCGGTCGACTGACGCGGCAACAGGTCGACGACTATGCGCAGCGCAAGGGCTGGACGCTCGCCGAGGCCGAACGCTGGCTTGCACCGAATCTCGATTACGACCCGGAATAGTCAGCTTTCCTCGGAGCCGCCGGGGCTGACGACTTCCGGCTGATGATGTCGCAGGTGCACGAACACGTTGTAAGCCGACACGAACATCGGGAACGCGTTCTGGATGATGCCCACCGAATCGTTCTTGCCCCAGATGAAATAAGCCAGTGTCATCACGCTGCCGGCGATCGAGAGGTACCAGAACGACATCGGCATCACGACGCGCTTGAACTTCTTGGTCGCGTAGAACTGCACGAACCAGCGCGCGGTGAACAGGAACGTGCCGACCAGCCCGATCAGCTTCCACGGCGTCAGTGTGAGACCGTGAATGTGCAGGATTACTTCATTCATCGCAGATCATCCGGTGGGGCGGAAACAGGAATCGCAGAGTGCCGCAACCGCTCTTTCCGCGCGGTTTCGCGGCGTCGGGATTCGCGTGTCGGGCGAACGATACGCGGCGGCGGTCAGCGCGATCGCGCCGCGAGCCAATCGTGGATCGCGGTCGGAACTTCGCGTTGTGCGCGTCCGGACACGTAGATGCCGATGTGTCCGCCACGGAACGCGATCGGCGTGTAGTCCTTCGTTCCGATGTGGTCGCCCAGCACGCGCGATGCCGACGGCGGAACCAGATGATCCTGCTCGGCGAACACATTCAGCACCGGCATGGTGATGTCACTCAGGCGCACCTCTCGGGAACCGATGCGCAGGCCTCCCTTGATCAACTTGTTGCCCTGATAAAAGTCCTTGATGAACTGGCGGAACGCCTCGCCGGCCTGATCGGGCGAATCGAAGATCCATTTCTCCATCCGCAGGAAATTTTCCATCTCGACCTTGTCGTCCATGATGTCGACCAGACCGATGTACTTCTGCTGGAACAGTCGCACCGGTTTGAGCATCAGGTAACACAGGTTCATCAGATCCGCAGGAACGTTGCCAAGCGTGTCGACGAACAGGTCGGCATCGAGTTGCTGCACCCAGTTGGACAACATGTTTTCGGGCGTGTGGAAATCGACCGGCGTGACCATGGTGATCAGGTTCTGCACCTTGTGCGGATGCATCGCCGCAAAGCACAGCGAGAACGCGCCACCCTGGCAAATGCCGAGCACGTTGATCTTCGCGACCCCTGCAGCCTGCGCGACCGCATCGACTGACCGGCCAATGTAGCCGTTGATGTAGTCGTCCAGCGTCAGCCAGCGATCGGCGCCATCGGGGTAGCCCCAGTCGATCAGGTAGACGTCCTCGCCGCGCGCCAGCAGGTTCTTCACCAGCGAACGGTCGTCCTGAAGATCCACCATGTAAGGCCGGTTGACCAACGCATACACGATGAGGATCGGCACCTTCGCGGTCGGTGGCCGCTCGCCCTTGTAGCGATAGACGACGAGCTTGTCCTCGCGATACACCTCTTCCTTTTCGGAGACGCCGAATTCGACGTCTTCGAGTGAGCGCAAGGTCGCAACAGCCGCTGCGAGCTTGCGCTGGGTGGTCATTGCCTCTTCGAACGCTCGTGCTGGTTCGATCCTGATCGGGCCCATTGCGCGTCCTCGTTTTTATCAGTGTCCGGATTTCTTTGCAGGGTCAGCGGGCTTTTCCGCCAGCTTCCATTTCGAGCGTGAATTCGCCTGTCCGCGCGATGCCGTGGTGAATGTCTGGACGCGTGAAGCAAAACTGCCCTTCGCCGTCGCCGCAACGGCCTTGCTCTTTCGAGCGCCCCGCTGGTCGACCTTGCGCTTCTTCGGCTTGGCGAGCGTTGGGGAAACCGCTTTGGCGCTGCGAGCAGCTCGCCGCCTGCCGGCGGGCTGCGAGGTCTCGACCACGCGCGAGACTGCTTTGCCCTTTGCTTTTGCTCGAGTCGCCTTATTGCTGCTCGCAGGCTGGCCCGGACGCGTTGTCGCTGCCGTCGTCGGTGTGCGAACTGGACGCTCTTCCCAGTCAACCGGCTGGACGATCGTCGTGCGCGATTGCCGCGTCTCCCGAGCTTTCAACTGGGCGACTTCCTGGCGCAGAGACGCCACCTCCGCCGCGATCGCGTGGTCCGTCCCTTTTGCGCGCACTTCGCGGCGAAGCGACTGCAGTCGCTCGCCGATACTGTTGATCTCGCTGCGCGTCGGCATGCCGAACTCGGTCGCGACGCGTTCCACGCTGTGCTGGACGTGCGAGCGCACGCGCATCTGGGCGTTGACCATCGCGCCGTAAATCTCGCGAAATTCCTTCGACAATGCGATTTCCGCGTAGCCTTCCTCGGCTGCGTCCACCCACAGGTCGTACAAGGCGCGCATCGAATCGATCTGCCGCCCCGGCTGCTCGCGTTCGGTGAGCTTGCCTTCGAACAATTCGAATCCGCGCTGGCTGGCCTTGAGCATCAGGGCGTTGTAGCGCGCCGTTTGCTCCTGGTAGTCGAGCCACGCAATCGCCGACTCCTGCTGCTGCTCCTGGCGCTCGCGCATCATGCCGAACGCCGGCAACTCGAGCATCGACTTGAAATCGCCGAGGCCGTTCGCCGCCGGCATCCGAAGATTGCCCATTGCCTGGCGGAATTGCGCGAAAGGATCACTGCCCTGCCCCGCGCCAGCCTGCCACTGCGCCATCGAAGGATGTCCGAACAACCCCGCCGGCATCGTTGCGCCCGCGCCCATCGACGCGAAACCCTGGCGCAAGGCATCGCCCCAGTCCGGACTCGCATTGCCTTGCATGGTCGCACCAAGCATCGATTGCATGAACGCAGCGTACATTTTCGCGCTGGAGACCAGATTCTCGACCGTGTTGTTCTGGGCGTTGCCGCCGGCGGAAAACCCCTTTGCCATCTGCTCGAACCCCTGGGGCCACGAGGGCATGGCAAACAACGGCGCCGCGTCAGGCACTCGCCCCATCTGCTGCCAGGCATCGCGATACTGACGCGCCATCGTCTGCCACTGGTTCATCCAATCGGAATGGGGGAGATCGCTCACGGAGTGTCCTCGCAGAATCGAAGCAGGCGCCCATGATAGCGCGGGCGGATTGCGGCGCCGCTGGTCAGGCTGCAGTGCCCGCGCGCGTCGCGTGCACCGGCGTTGATCGACTGCGCGTGTAGACGTACACAGTGGCCGGCGGAACATTCAGCAGCGCAACGCCCGCGCGACGGAAGCGCAGGCCAAGCTCGTCGAGCAGATCCCGTGGCAATGGGTTTTTCGGGCCGTAGGTGAACTGGATCAGCGGCGCGTCGCTTGCGAGTACGGCGAACACCGATTGCAGGATGTGCTTCTGCAGGCTCCTCGGCATCGCCAGAAATCCAAGACCGCTGATCACGGCGTCGACGCCGCCGGCCGCACCGAACCCACTCCTCGACACGATTCCCTGCAGATCGCTGGCGTCGCCATTCACGACCGTCGAACGAGGAAACTGGTGTTGAAGAAGACGTGCAAGCTCGTTGTTCAATTCGACGATGAGAAGCTCATCGGGTGCAACGCCGTTCTCGATCAGGGCCCGGGTGAATACCCCGGTCCCGGCACCGAGCTCGACGATGCGGCGTGCCCCATCAGGCAGTTGCGCGATCATCTGGCGCGTCAGCTGTCGGCCGGAAGGAGTCAGCGCGGCTGTCGCGCGTGGATTCTTGAGCCACTGGCGAAAGAACGTCCACGCGCCAGGAACCACGGGAACAGACGTCGCCTTCGGCCCACTGGAATCGTCGGTCATTCGGTCGCCGCATCGGAATGCACAGCAGACCATCATAACCCGACCGCGGTCACAGGCCCGTTCTCGCCGACCTGATCGCCTCAAAAAAGAAACCCCGCGACGATCAGGGGAAATCGTCGCGGGGCTGAGTCACTGTCGGCAGAAAGGGGGGAGAGTCGCCGACAGCGCTTTCGGTCGATCAGTGGCGGTAGCCGCTCCGATCGTAATAACTCGCACGGTGGCCGCCGTCACGTCCGCGACTCTCGTGACGGTCGTAGTAACGGTGGCTCGGACGATCCGAGTAGCGCACCGACGTACCGCCGTAGTAGCCGCCACCGTTGTAATACGCAGGCGCGTAATAGGCCGGCGCGTAGTACGACGGGCTGTAGTAGACAGGCGCAGGCGCATAAACGCCGCCGTAATATCCGCCACCATAGCCATAGGACGCGCCGCCGTAATAGTTCCCGCCCCAGCCACGGCCGTGACGCCCATAGTCGGAGTAGCCGATGCCGATTCCCGGCAGACCGATGCTGACGCCGACGTTCCAGTGGCTCCGTGCAAATGCGGCAGGAGCAAGCGCGAAGCTTGCGGCCACCAACACTCCGAAAGCGGCGAAGCGAACCTTGGTGAACATGTGCGCGTTCCTCATCGAAGTACGAAGCATCGTACAGAGGTCATGCTGCGATGCATCGGCTGAATCGGCACTGAGCATTTCACGCGCTGCGTTAAGAAAATGCTGCGTGCCCGTCAAGCAGACGCAATTCGTAACACTGGTGAATTCGCGCATTGCGGATGAAGTCGAACGGGATCGTGGCTGCCGTGATGTCGCTCACGTGAAATGTCTGTCGAACGGTGTCATCGATCACGAAACGACGGGAGTTGTTGGAGAAGACAACGGTGCCGCCGGGTGCGAGTCGCTTGCCGCACAACGCCAGCAGTTCCGCATGGTCTCGCTGCACGTCGAAATCGTCGGCCCGCTTCGAATTGGAAAACGTCGGAGGGTCGACAAAGATCAGGTCGTACTCCTCACGATCGTGGCGCAACCATTCGAGCACGTCCGCCTGGACCAGCTCATGGCTGCTTCCAGTGAATCCGTTCAGCACGAAATTGCGTGCCGCCCATTCAAGGTAGGTGGCCGACAGGTCGACGCTCACCGTCGACTGCGCTCCGCCCGCCGCCGCCTGCACGCTTGCCGTTGCGGTATAGCAGAACAGATTGAGGAACCGCGCGCCGCGTGCCTGACTGCGCAGGCGCGCGCGCGCCGGCCGATGGTCGAGAAACAGTCCCGTATCGAGATAGTCAAACAGATTCACACGAAATCGGAGACCGTTCTCGTCGACCAGCAGGAACTCGTTGCGTTCCTCGAGCCGTCCGTATTTGGAGCCGCCTTTGGCGCGATAGCGGGTTTTCACTGCAATCCGTTCGCGCGGGACATCCATCGCGACGCCGGCTGCGTTGACCAGGTCGCGCAGGCGATCACGCGCGGTGATCTCCGGAATGTCCTTGGGCGGGGCGTATTCCTGCACATGCAGCCAGGTTTGCGGAAACGTCCCGTGCACCATGCCACGTCCGTCGCCATCGTCGAAGCCGAGCACCGTGTAGACATCGATCGCGGCGGAATATTCCGGAATGTCTGCATCGTAAACGCGGTAGCACGTGATTCCCTCGCGCTCGAGACGCTTGCGAATGTGGCGGTGGTTCTTGCTGATCCGGTTCGCGACCGCCTGCCCCCCTTCCGACAGCGGGCGCACGACCCGTTCGCGCGGTGCGACCGGCGTCAGGTCGAACGTCAGCAGGCGGCATTCGAGCGCTCCGTTGTAGAGCACGTAGCGCTTGTCCGCGCGCAGGCCGAGCAAATGGCCGAGTTCATCGTCCGAGATGATCACGCCGGCGCGCCAGCCGGGAAATTCCGTACGCAAACGCTGTCCGAAGGCGCGATAGAGTTCGCCGAGAGACGCACGCTCACCGAGCCGCTCGCCGTACGGAGGATTGCAGATGACCAGGCCACCCGCCTCACACTCCTCCGGACGCTTCAGATGCTCGGCTGACTGCCGCGACAGGTGCATGAACCCTGCAACGCCCGCTGACTGCGCATTGCGCCTGGCCTCGTTGAGCACGTTCGGATCGTGGTCGTGCCCGAAGAAAACCGCCTTGAGCGCACGGAGACCGTTCGCCGCACGGAGCTCCGCTTCAGCCAGCAAGGTCTGCCATACGGCCGCGTCATGCTGACGCCAGCCAGCGAATCCGTAGTAGTCGCGCTTGAGGCCGGGCGCGACATCCGCAGCCATCAGGGATCCTTCGATCAGCAGCGTGCCGCCGCCACACATGGGATCCATCAGCGCACCACCGGCCGCGTGAATGGCAGGCCACCCCGAGCGCAGCAACATGGCGCAGGCGAGATTTTCCTTCAACGGCGCGTCGCCCTGCCCCTGGCGCCAGCCGCGCCGATGCAACGGAGTGCCGGACAGGTCCATCGACACCGTGGCCCGGTTGCGATACAGCCGTACGTTGATGCGGATCGATGGGCGTTCGACGTCGATGTTCGGGCGCTCGCCGGTGCGATCGCGGAACTGGTCGACGATCGCGTCCTTGCTGCGCAAGGCGACGTATTGCGTGTGCGTCAGCGCGCTGGCGCCGGACACCGCGTCGATTGCGAACGTGCCTTCCACCGCGAGATGCGTGGACCAGTCGGTCTGCTGGATGCCGGCATACAGCGCGTCGGAGTCGCCTGCTTCGAACTCGTCGATGCGAAGAAGGATACGGCTCGCAAGTCGCGACCACAGGCACGCGCGATACGCGAGCGTGATGTCGCCGCTGAAATGCACGCCTGCCAGTGCCTCGCGCGCATCGTCGGCACCGAGGCTGCGCAATTCGTCGCGCAACAGCAGCTCCAGTCCCTTCGGACACGTCGCAAACAGCGTCAGCATGTCAGTGGAGGTCACGCAGAAACTCCCCGAACAGCTGTGCGCAAGCGGCAACGTGCGATCCAAGACGGTGATCGTCGTCGAGCAGGTGCAGGACCGCGCTGCGATTGCGTGCGTAGTCGATCGTTGCATCCACCGGACACAGCTCGTCGTGCCAGCCGTGGACCAGAGCAGTCGGAACTGCGGCGGACGAGAATGCGTGCGCATAGCCCGGAATTGCCGTGGGCAGCGCGAGCAGAAACAAACCCGAGCACGCGCGGCGGAGCGATGCGAATCCGGAGATGAACGCACCCATGCTCGAACCGGCGAACACGACAGGACCTTGGGGAGGCGCGTGCTCGATCGCGCGCGCGATGCGCGCGTCGATCCCGAGCGGGTCGCGTGGCGCATCGATGTCCCGGTAGTCAGGCCGCACACTGTCCCAACCGAGCGCTTTGCACACCTCCGCCAGTGCGCTGACCTTGGTCGCCTGCGGACCGCTTTCGAGTCCGTGCGAGAGAATGACCATTCCTTTCATGCGCTGTGTGCCGGGACGTCGGAGGAAAAGAGCGTGATGCTAGCATTGCCGCCGCAACGACGACCCGCACGTGTCCAGTCCCATCGCCCTTCGAACGGAATTTCACCCATGCCGGCGCTTGCAATCGACCATTGGCCATTGCCGTACGAAGAGCGCCTGGCTTCGCGCCCGTCGTCGGCGATCGACCTGGTGGTGATCCACTGCACCGAATTGCCCGACATGACGATGGCGCGCGAATTCGGCGAACGCGTCCACTACGCCGGAACGCAAACCGGCAACAGCGGCCACTACTACATCGACCTCGAAGGCCGCGTCTTCCAGTTCGTTGACGACACGCGCGTCGCCAATCACGTATGCGGTTACAACCCGCGCTCGATCGGCATTGAGCTCGTCAACATCGGCCGCTACCCGCACTGGGGCGACAGTCGCTTCCAGGCGTTCACGGTGCCGTACACCGCTGCCCAGATCGATTCCCTGCGTGCCCTCCTCGGCCAGTTGCACAGCAAGCACGCCAATCTGCGATGGATCGCCGGGCACGAGGATCTCGATCGGCGCCTCGAACCGGCGACCGACGATCCTGCGACCATGCTCCCGCGCCGTCAGGACCCCGGCCCGCTGTTTCCGTGGGCCGATGTGCTGAAGGGCGCCGGACTCGAACGGCTGATGCCGACGGCACCTGCAGATTCCCGATAGCGACACGCGGCTATACTCGCGCGCTGATCATTTCCGTCCGACCCATGACTCCCACGCCTGTCGAAGAACTGCTCTCGCTGCTGCAGCTCGAGCGCATCGAACACAACATTTTCCGTGGCGAAAGTCGCGACATCGGCACGCGCTACGTGTTTGGCGGACAGGTGCTTGGCCAAGCGCTGTCGGCCGCCCAGCAGACGGTCGATGCCAATCGTGCCGCGCATTCGCTGCACGCGTACTTCCTGCGCGCCGGAGACTTCGAGCATCCGATCGTCTACCAGGTGGAACGAACGCGCGATGGCGGCAGTTTTTCCGTGCGTCGCGTGACGGCGATCCAGCACGGACAGCCGATCTTCAACTTTTCCGCGTCGTTCCAGATCGAGGAGGATGGTGTCGAGCACCAGTTGCCGATGCCGGCCGTGCCAAAACCCGGAGACCTTGCGCCGACCAGTCCGTTGCCCGGCGACGAGCTGGCGAGATTGCCGCCGAAACTGCAGCGCTGGTTCGGGCGCGCGGGCCCATTCGAGTTCCGGCATGTCTATCCGCGCAACGAGCTCAACCCGCCCAAGCAGCCGCCGTTCCAGCAGGTGTGGTTTCGGCTGTCGAGTCCGATCGCGGATGATGCGGTCTTGCATCGCGCTCTGCTCGCCTACGCGTCGGACTTCCACCTCATCGGTACCACGATGTTTCCGCACGGCATTTCCTTTCTCCAGCGCAACGTGCAGGTCGCGAGCCTTGATCATGCGCTCTGGTTCCACCGGCCGTTTCGTGTCGACGAGTGGCTGCTCTATTCGTGCGACAGTCCAACTGCACAAGGCGGTCGCGGCCTCGCGCGCGGAATGATCTACAGTGAGGACGGCCGGTTGGTGGCGTCGACCGCGCAGGAAGGACTGATCCGCCTGCGCAAGGACTAGGACGGGACCAGGGCATGCGCCAGATCTATACCTCACCCCGCCTGGAGAACATCCAGCGCGTCGTCGCCGTGATGGCGGAACAAGGCATCCAGACCTCGGTCAGCAACCGCAGCAATTACCGGGGCGCGGACTGGAAGAGATTCAGCTATACCGAGAAAGGCGATCGCGATGCATGGCCTCAGGTTTCCGTGGTCCGTTCGGAAGACCAGACCCGCGCGCGGCAGATCCTGCGTGATGCGGGCCTCGAACCGGCCACCCGCTTCGCCGACGAACTGGCGGCATCGCGTGGAGTCGGTGATGTCCGCAGTCACCGCCGCGCATCCCGACAGGTCAAGCTGGTGGTGCTCGCGTTGATCGTCGGCGTTGCGATGCTGATCGCAGTGACACAGTTCACACGCTGAACGTCGCGGCAGGAAACGCATTGCGCGCGCAGGTGCACACGCGCGATAGAATACGCGCATGCGCTCGGATGTCGTCCGCCTGTTCCAGACCCTGCCGCACCCGTGCGGCTACTTCAGCGAGCGCACCGCGCAGAACATCGTCATTGATCCGAGTGCGCCGCAACTGCCGCACATCTACGATGTCGCAGTCCAGCGCGGCTATCGGCGGGCAGGTGGTCACGTCTACCATCCCCAATGCAGCGGCTGCCGTGCCTGCGTCGCGTGCCGCGTACCGGTCTTGGACTTCAAGGCGGATCGCGCGCAGCGCCGCTGCATCGCTCGAAATGCCGACATCGACCTTCGTGTCGTTGCGGCCGCGTACACGCCCGAATATTTTCTGCTTTATCAACGCTATCTGTGTGCGCGTCATCCGGACGGCGGCATGGACGACGCGCGGCCAGAAGACTTTGCGCGGTTTTTGTATACAGCATGGAGTCCCACCCGCTTCGTCGAATTCCGCCACCGCGGTCGACTGCTTGCGCTCGCAGTCACCGACTTCTGCGCTTCCGGCCTGTCGGCGGTCTACACGTTTTTCGATCCTGACGAGCACGCACGCGGACTCGGCACGTTCGCCATTCTGACCCAGCTGCGGATCGCCAGGGAAAGCATGCTGGACTATCTCTACCTCGGCTTCTGGATCGAAGGTCACCCGAAGATGCACTACAAGGCGCGCTTTCAGCCGCTCGAAGTCATGCACGATGGCGCGTGGCGCGTCTACGAGCCGGTTGTGGTCGCCTGACAGCGGCTTGTGCGCATCGGGCCAGTGGCGCCGCGCGTCTTCGATCGGATCGTCCGATGCGCGATACTGCGCGTTCCATTTCTGTCGATGATCTCCATGCCGGATTCCCACTCGTGACCGCGCTGTCGCCGTCGACCCGGGCGCAGTTGCAGATCCATGCGTGTGTGGTGTTATGGGGATTTACAGCGATCCTCGGCAAACTGATTTCCCTCGCTGCGCTTCCTTTGGTGTGGTGGCGCATGCTGATCGTGGTGGTCGCACTGGCACTGGTTCCGCGTACCTGGCGCGGCCTTCGCGCCATTCCGCCGAGACTGATGCTTGCCTACGCCGGCAACGGCGTGCTGGTTGCGCTGCACTGGCTGACGTTCTACGGCTCGATCAAGCTCGCCAACGCATCGGTTGGCGCGACCTGCATTGCCCTCGCGACGCCGTTTACTGCGCTGATCGAGCCCAAGCTCGCAGGTCGCCGCTTCTCGATGCGCGAACTGGCGCTTGGAATCGCGGTCCTTCCCGGAGTCGCCCTCGTTGTCGGTGGGGTTCCGACGTCGATGCGAATGGGCATTGCGGTCGGGACATTGTCGGCGCTGTTCGTCGCGTTCTTCAGCTCGATCAACAAACGCCTGGTCGAACACGGCGATGCCCTCGCGGTGACCGGACTCGAACTCGGCGCCGGCGTCATCGTGCTGGCACTGTTGGCACCGCTCCTTCCGATCGTCTTTCCGGAGCTCGCGAGCAGTCCGTTCGTGGTCCCGGACGCGCACGACGCGGCGTTGTTGCTGACTCTTTCGCTGGTCTGCACGCTTCTGCCATTCACGCTCTCGCTGGTCGCCCTCAGGCACATGACTGCGTTCACGGCACAGCTCGCGGTCAACCTGGAACCTGTGTATGCGATCGTTCTCGCAGCGCTGTTGCTGGGCGAACAGCATGAACTCACGCCGACGTTCTATGCCGGCGTCGCGATCATCATCGGCGCAGTATTTGTCCATCCGCTGATCAGCGGGCCGAAGCGACTCAGCCAACCGGAACTCCTCGCCACCTCCGAAGCGAAGGGTGTTGCGGAGTGACCTTCGCATGCACGGTCGCAGCGGCCCGCTTAAAATACGCACCATGCTCCGACTGACCGACATCCGGCTTCCGCTCGACCACAGCGATCATGCGCTGCACGATGCAATCGTCGAACGCCTGCGGATCGAGCCGAGCGCTCTGATTGCGTTCTCGATCGCGAAGCGCAGCTACGATGCGCGTCGGCGCGGTGCGATTTTGCTCATCTACTGCGTCGACGTGCAGATTCCCGACGAGGAAGCCATCCTTGAGAGCATGCCTGCGGTCGCGAACGTCACGCGGACGCCGGACACCTCCTACCGGTTCGTCGCGCGCGCGCCAGACAACCTCGCAGTGCGTCCGATCGTCATCGGCACCGGTCCGTGCGGATTGTTCGCGGGCCTCCTGCTGGCACAGATGGGATTCCGTCCGATCCTGCTGGAGCGCGGAAAGGCAGTGCGCGAACGAACGGTCGACACGTTTGGGTTGTGGCGCAAGCGCGAACTGGATCCGGAGTCGAATGTGCAATTCGGGGAAGGCGGCGCGGGCACGTTCTCCGACGGAAAGCTGTACAGCCAGATTCGCGATCCGAGCCATCACGGCCACAAGGTGCTGACCGAGTTCGTCAAGGCGGGCGCTCCGGACGAAATCCTGTATGTGTCGAAGCCGCACATCGGCACGTTCCGGCTCGTCACGATGGTCGAACGCATACGCGCGACGATCGAGTCGCTCGGCGGGACCATTCGATTCGGGTGTCGCGTGGACGACCTGCTGATCGAACACGGTCAGATTCGGGGTGTCGTTCTCTCCAGCGGCGAGGAGTTGCGCGCAGACCACGTCGTGCTCGGCGTCGGACACAGCGCGCGCGATACATTCGAGCGGCTGCATGCGCGCGGTGTGTACATCGAAGCGAAGGCATTCTCGGTTGGTTTCCGCATCGAACATCCGCAGTCGCTGATCGACCAGGCACGGTTTGGTTCGCAAGCCGGTCATCCGCTGCTTGGCGCGGCGGACTACAAACTCGTACATCACGCGCGCAATGGCCGTTCGGCGTACAGCTTCTGCATGTGCCCGGGCGGTACCGTGGTCGCCGCAGCATCCGAGCCCGGCCACGTCGTGACCAACGG
>NZ_JBDSWZ010000043.1:0-16330 GCF_039926425.1 Dokdonella sp. | reverse complement strand
CGTGGGGTGGCGCGGGTACACGCGCCGCGATGGCGGAACGGTCGCTTTTTGCGGGAACGTGCGATCAAGAGCGCCCCTTCGGTTTTCGGCACCTTCCCCCGCTTCGCAGGGGAAGGATTGAATCCGTGCTCCTTGAGGAGAGAGTACGTCCAACGGCTCAATGGCCCGTCAAACTCTCGCGTTGCCTATCGCGTACTCATTGAATACGGTCGCGCGCTGCGACCCGATGCCCACGTCTTGTTCGGGGTCGCACCCATGACGAATTGCAACTCGCCACCGGCCATGATCTCGTTATGCCGGATGAAGCTGCGCTCCAGCGCCTTGCCGTCGAGCGTCACCGATGCGATGTACGGATGGGCGTCATCGAGTTGGTCCGCGCGGATCGTGAAGTGTTTGCCATTTGGCAGGTTCAACGTGACGCGCGAAACGAACGGCCGTCCGATCACGTACTCGTTGCTCGCCGGCGCAACCGGGTAGAAGCCCATTGCGGTGAACACGAACCATGCGGACATTTCGCCGAGGTCGTCGTTGCCGGCCAGACCATCGACGCGCGCGGCATACTGCGTGTCCATGATCTGCTTCAGGCGTTCCTGCGTTCGCCACGGCTGGCCGGCGTAGTCGTAGAGATAGGCGACGTGGTGACTGGGTTCGTTGCCGTGCGCGTACCAGCCAATCAGACCGGTGATGTCTTCCATGTGCGCGAAGAGGTTGGGATCGACCTTTGCATTGAAGACGCTGTCGATCATCGCGACAAATTTCTGGTCGCCTCCGTGGGATTTGATCAGCCCGGCGATGTCCTGCGGCACGTACCACGAGTACTGCCACGCGTTGCCCTCGGTGTAGTCGGTGCCGTAGCCGCTTTTTGCCGGATCGAATGGCTCGCGGAATGCTCCGCTCGCAACACGCGCGCGCAGGAATCCGGTCTTCCTGTCGTAGGTGTTGCGCCAGTTGCCGGCGCGCTGGTCGAACGACTTGGCGATGTCCGTGCGCCCCATCGCGGCGGCCGTGCGTGCGATCGTCCAGTCGTCAAATGCATACTCGACCGTCTTCGACGCCGCTTCGCCTTCGCGGTCGATCGGCACGTACCCGAGTTTCATGTAATCGCCGAGGCCGCCGTACGGCGCATACCTCGCACTTGCGACCATCGCGTCGAGTGCGGCCTTGGTGTCGTAGCCGCGGATGCCTTTCATATAGGCGTCGGCGATGACCGGCACCGCGTGGTAGCCGATCATGCACCACGTTTCGAGGCCGTGGAACGCCCACACCGGCAGGATGCCCCACGGACTCTGCGCGCGCGAGGCGAGCAATGAATTCACCACGTCGTTGGTTCGCTGCGCGGGCTGGATGATCGTCAGCAACGGATGCAGTGCGCGATAGGTGTCCCACAACGAGAACGTCGACACGTTGGTGTAGCCGTCGGCGCGATGCACGGCGTTGTCCGATCCGCGATAGCGTCCATCGGAGTCCATGAAGAGACTCGGTGCCATCATCGCGTGGTAAGCGGCCGTGTAAAAGCTGCGGCGCATCGGCTCGGGCGCGTCGACGTCGAACACTCCGAGTGCCTCGGTCCATGCAGTACGCGCGTCGCTGCGTACGCGATCGAAATCCCATGCGGGCATGCCGGCATCGAGATTCGCGATCGCGTTGTCCTCGCTGACTGCGGAGATCGAGACCTTGACGATCAGCTGGTGGACGTTGCTGTCGAAATCGACCACGCCGACGAGCGCGCGACCTTCGATCTGCGCCCGTGCAGCAGGAGTGTCGTTTGCCGGCGGCGCGAAGCCCTTGTAGATCACGTCCTGCTCGGTGTTCTGCAGCGAATGGCCACTCGGCGCCTCGGAGAATTTCATCGCAAAGTAGAGCTGGCGCCCGGCGGCCCAGCCGCGCGTCTCGCGGAAACCGGTCAGCGTGCCGTCGGGTCGAATGCGCATCCGCGACCACGACACCTTTCCCGGGTAGTCGTACATGCTCGGGCGAAGGTCAACCAGCACATGCGCGGGTTTGCCGTGGGGAAACGTGTATCGATGAACGCCGATTCGCGGGCCTGCCGTCAGTTCCGCGCGGATGTCGTAGTCGGCCAAGGTGACCGCGTAGTAGCCGGGTTCCGCCTTTTCGTCGTCGTGGCTGAAATGCGAGTAGTAGCCGCTGCCCGGTCTGGTGATGTCGCCGGGTTCCAGCCGCACGTCGCCTGCAATCGGCATCACCAGCACGTCGCCGAGATCGGAATGACCGGTTCCCGAAAAATGCGTGTGCGAGAAACCGAAGAGGGTCGTGTCTTCGTGGCGATAACCCGCGGCCCAGCCGTATCCTTCCTTGCGCGTTTTCAGCTGTGTGTCCGGACTCAGCTGGACCATCCCGAACGGGACCACCGCGCCGGGAAACGTGTGGCCCTCGCCAGCGGTACCGATGAAGGGATCGACAGAGTCATAAGCGCGTTTTCCGTCATAGTCATTTGCAAACGCCACATTGCTGGCACATCCGGTGCATACGAGAAATGCCCAAAGTGCGCAGCGAAAACGCCTCAGCCGGCCGCTCGCGCGATGTTTGGACCGGGAGTGAAGCGTTGGAACAGGCAGATTCGGCATGGCGATTGGTCTCACAGGCGGGTTGCCAGATACTACAGACGAGATTCAAGCATTGGATCGTTCCAATGTTTGACGCTTTCACAAGAGAATAGTCCACTCACGCGGCGTCGCGCAGTGCGCGAATTCGCCAAAATTGCTGATAATCTGTCAAGTTGGAACGATCCAAATTGAACAAGCCAGGGATGCCCCAGCAACAAAAGCTCACCCTCAACGATGTTGCCCGCAACCTCGGGCTCTCGCGCGCGACCATTTCGCTGGTGCTGCGTGGCAGTCCGCTGGTCAAGACGGAAACTCGCGCGCGGGTCGAGGCAGAGATCCAGCGTATCGGATACATCTACAACCGCGCCGCCGCGAATCTTCGCGCGCGCTCCGCGTCGAGTGTCGGCTTGATCGTCAATGACCTTTCCAACCCGTTCTTTGCCGAGTTCGCGGCAGGCGTCGACGAGGCCCTCGCCGCCGTCGGCTTCGTCACGCTCCTCGGCAGTACCGGCGAGTCGGTCGAGCGCCAGCAGGCCGTTCTCTCGTCACTGGTCGAGCATGCACCGGCAGGCATCATCCTGTCGCCTGCCGAGGGCAGTCAGGGATCGGCGGTCGCGCGGGCCGCGGGTGCGCACGTGCCGATCCTGGTGTTCAACCGTGCGCTCGACGGTGACTGGGATTTTCTGGCGATGGACAACCACCGCGGCGCGTATCTCGCAACCGAGCACCTGATTGCGTTGGGGCATCGGCGCATCGCGTTCTTTGGCGGACATCGCGATTCAAGCTCCTGCCGCGAGCGCCTCGAGGGCTATGCCGCGGCGCTTGCCGATGCCGGCCTCACCGCGGAGCCACAGTGGCGCATCGAGGCGGCACCAACGCGCGTCGAAGCAGCGCGTCAGGCCGGAGCGCTGTTCGTGCGCGACCCGGCGCCGACGGCGGCGGTCTGCTACAACGATGCGGTCGCGCTCGGGTTGCAACTCGGACTCGTCGCCCGCGGCCGCAGGCCCGGTATCGATTTCGCAATCGTCGGATTCGACGATATTCCCGAAGCGGCGCTCAGCATGCCCCCGCTCACGACGATCGCGACCGCACCGCGCGGACTCGGCAGGCACGCCGCTGAGCGTATCCTTGCGCGCATGCGTGATCCGTCACTGGAGATTGCGTTGCACACCGAACCGGTCAGCCTGATCGTGCGCGAAAGCACCTGCCCTCCTCCCGAAACCTACGGACACACCGCGAAATGACCGACCGCACTGCGAGCCCGCGTGTCGCCCTGGCGGTGACCACGACGCTGTTTTTCATGTGGGGCTTCATCACCGTGCTGAATGACGTGTTGATCCCGCACCTCAAATCGGTGTTCACGCTCAACTACACGCAGGCCATGCTGGTGCAGCTGATCTTTTTCGGCGCGTACTTCGTAATGTCGCTGCCCGCCGGCAAGGTGATCGAACGGGTCGGCTACCGCAACGGCATCATGATCGGCCTCGCGGTCACCGGGGTTGGCGCGCTGCTGTTCATTCCCGCTGCGCAGACCGTGTCCTACGCCATGTTCCTCGGCGCATTTTTCGTGCTGGCGAGTGGCATCACGCTGTTGCAGGTCGCGGCAAATCCATACGTGAGCCTGCTTGGCGATCCACGCTACGCCTCCAGCCGGTTGAATCTTGCGCAGGCACTCAACTCGCTCGGCACCACGCTCGCGCCGAAGCTCGGAGGCGTTTTGATCCTGTCGGCAACGGTGCTTGGAGCGGCTGAACTCGCGCAACTCGCACCAGCGGAACAACTGGCCTATCGCGCGCAGCAGGCCGCACTGGTGACAGGGCCGTACATCGCGGTCGCCGCGACACTGTTCGTGCTCGCATTCGTCGTCTGGATGTTCCGGCTGCCGCCGCTGACCGAGGCGACCGCAAGTGCCGACGCGCACAAGCACCGCTTTTCCGACGTGTTGCGGCACCGCCACCTGCGACTCGGTGTCGTCGCGATTTTTCTGTACGTCGGTGCCGAAGTGTCGATCGGCAGCTTCATGATCAACTACCTGTCGATGGCGTCGATCGGCAATGTCAGCGAAGCGACCGCCGCGGGCTACGTCTCGCTGTACTGGGGTGGCGCGATGATCGGCCGGTTCGTCGGTTTTGCGCTGATGCGCACGCTCGATCCGCGCCGACTGCTCGGCGGCTGTGCGGCGCTGGCCGCGTTGCTCGTCGCCTGCACGATGGTTGCGCAGGGCAACGTGGCGCTGTGGAGCGTGGTCGCGATCGGCCTGTTCAACTCGATCATGTTTCCCACCATCTTCACGGTTGCGATCGAAGGCATGGGCACGATGACCGACAAGGCGTCGAGCCTGTTGATCATGGCGATCGTCGGCGGCGCAATCGTGCCGGTGCTGCAAGGCGCGCTCGCCGACCACATCGGACTGCAACATGCATTCGTGCTGCCGCTGCTGTGCTACGTCTTCATCGTCTACTACGGATTCGCCGGATCGCTGGTGCGCCGCGCGCCGTCGGCGACGCCGTCTGCCGGGATGGCCGCGAGCTCGCAACGATGAACCGCATCGTCTGCTTTGGCGAAGCGTTGATTGATTTCCTCGCGTTGCCGCCGGGGGATCCGGAGCAGCCGCGCGCGTTTTTGCAGCACGCAGGTGGCGCGCCGGCCAACGTCGCGGTTGCACTTGCACGTCTCGGAAGCCACGCCGAGTTCGTCGGCATGCTCGGCATGGACATGTTCGGCGACTTCCTGCTCGACAGCCTGCGCAAGGCCGGCGTGCACATTGGCCACGTACAACGCACCTGTGACGCCCCAACTGCGCTCGCATTCGTCTCACTCGACGCGCATGGCGAACGCAGCTTCAGTTTCTACCGGCCGCCGGCGGCGGACCTGCTGTTCCGCGAAGCGGTGTTGTCCGAAGCTGCGTTCAAGGGCGCGCGCATCTTCCATGCCTGCTCGAACTCGCTCACCGCCGCACAAATCGCCGATGCAACGTTCACCTGCATGCAGCGCGCACGCAGCGCCGGCGCGCTGGTCAGCTTCGACATGAACCTGCGCCCCGCGCTGTGGCCGTCGGACAAGGACCCGGGCCCGCGCATCTGGGCCGCACTCGCGCGTGCCGACGTGGTCAAGCTCAGTGCCGATGAGCTCGCGTTTCTCGCCTCGCAACTCGGCAACGAGAAAGCGGTCCTCGACAACATCTGGCTCGGCACCGCGCGCTTCGTCGTTGTCACCGATGGCCGGCATCCACTGCGCTGGTTCACGCCAGAACGTCAGGGCACGCTGGAACCGTTCCAGGTTCGCGCGGTCGACACCACGGCCGCCGGGGACGCGTTTACAGCGGGCATGCTGCACGAACTCGCACGCCGCGGGGTCGACACCGCATCGCTGGAGGAGTTCGCATCCGATCCTGCCGCGGTGGGCGACACGTTGCGATTTGCAGCGGCGTGCGGCGCGCTCGCAGTCACGCGGCATGGCGCATTCGCCGCGATGCCGACACGCGATGAGGTGCACGCATTGTTCGGCCGCCATTACGCCCAGCAACTGTAACGATGACCACGACGACCCTGCCGGCGTTCTGTTCGATCGAATTTCTGCGCGAACACGTCGCGCACACGATGGCCTTCTACCACCCGGGGTGCATCGATCCAAGCGGTGGGTTCTTCCACTATTTCAGGGACGACGGCTCGGTCTACGATCGCCGCCACCGGCATCTGGTCAGCAGCACCCGGTTCGTCTTCAACTATGCGATGGCAGCGCGCGAGTTCGGACGCACCGACTATCTCGACGTCGCCCGGCATGGCCTCGAATATCTGCGCAATGTGCATCGCGACCGCACAAGCGGCGCCTACGCGTGGACGATCCGCGACGGTCGCCCCGACGACCGCACGCGACACGCGTATGGCATGGCATTCGTGCTGCTCGCTTACTCGACTGCGCTGAAAGCCGGCATTGGCGAGGTTGCGCCATGGATCGACGAGACGTGGGCGTTGCTCGAAGCGCGCTTCTGGGACAGCGATGCCGGCCTCTATCGCGACGAAGCGGACGCACACTGGACGTTCTCGCCGTATCGGGGACAGAACGCGAACATGCATCTGACCGAAGCGCTGCTCGCTGCATTCGAGGCGACCGGCGATGCCCGCTATCTCGATCGCGCGCTCGCCGTTGCCGACGCGATGACGCGCCGCCAGGCGGCGCAGGCCGGCGGTCTGGTCTGGGAACATTACGACGAGCGCTGGACGATCGACTGGGAGTATCACCGCGACGATCCAAAGCATCTGTTCCGCCCGTGGGGCTTCCAGCCGGGTCATCAGACCGAATGGGCGAAACTGTTGCTGACCCTCGATCGCCACGCGCCACGCGACTGGCTGCTGCCCACCGCAACGCAGTTGTTCGATCGCGCGATCGCACACGCATGGGACGCCGAGTTCGGCGGACTCAGCTATGGCTTCGCACCCGACGGCAGCGTGTGTGACAGCGACAAGTATTTCTGGGTGCAGGCCGAATCGATCGCCGCAGCCGCGTTGCTGCACGAGCGTACGCGCAATGCATCGCACCGACACGACTACGACCGGCTGTGGGCCTATGCGTGGGAGCATTTCGTCGACCACGAGCACGGCGCCTGGTATCGCATTCTCGATTGCGAGAATCAGCACTATTCGAACGAGAAGAGTCCGGCAGGCAAGACCGACTACCACACGATGGGCGCGTGCCACGACGTCATCGCACTGCTGCGCCGCTCACCCTCCGCGTTGACCTGACGCTCCCACAGGACCCTGCTCATGACCCAGCGTCTGCTCGCGTGCCTCATGTTGCTGTCCTCGTTGTGCAGCGTATCCCTCCACGCGAAACCGTCCGCGCATCCCGATGCGCCGATCGACGCCGCCGAATCGGCGCGCCTCGCGGCCGACGTCAAGGCCGAGTTCCTGCATGCGTGGCGCGGCTATCGAAAATACGCGTGGGGCCACGACGATCTCGCGCCGATCAGTCGCAAGCCCTACGACTGGTATGGGCAATCGCTGCTGATGACACCGGTCGACGCGCTCGACACGCTGGTGGTCATGGGGTTGAAGGACGAGGCCGATGACGCGCGCGAACTCATCGCGACGACGCTCGACTTTGACAAGGACATCTACGTCAAGAATTTCGAGATCACGATCCGCCTTCTGGGCGGCCTGCTGTCCGGCTATCAGCTGACCGGCGACGCACGGCTGCTCGCGAAAGCCGAGGATCTCGGCACACGGCTTCTTCCGGTGTTCGATTCGGCAACAGGCCTGCCGTGGGTCGAGGTGAACCTGCGGACCGGCAAGACCCGCAACCCGCTGACCAATCCCGCCGAAACCGGCACGCTTCTGCTTGAATTCGGCACGCTGGCGAAGCTGACGGGCAAGCCCGTTTTCTACGACAAGGCGAAACGCGCGCTGGTCGAGACGTTCAAGAGGCGATCATCCCTCGATCTCGTCGGGGCGACGATCGACGTGCAAACCGGGGCGTGGACCGACACCGATTCGCACGTCTCCGGCGGCATCGATTCGTACTACGAATACCTGTGGAAATGCTGGCGCCTGTTCGGCGACAACGACTGCCTCGCGATGTGGAAGACGAGCATTGCGGCGATCAACGCGCACCTCGCCGACGAGGTCGACGGGCGCTTGTGGTACGGCACGGCCGACATGAACACCGGTCGGCGTACCCACACCACGTGGGGCGCACTCGATGCGTTTTTCCCGGCGCTGCTGGCGATGTCCGGTGATGTATCACGGGCATCGCGTCTGCAGGACTCGTCGTTCTCCATGTGGCAGCTCAACGGCATCGAGCCGGAGGTGCTCGACTACCGCAGCGGTGCCATTCCGTATCCCGGCTACGCGCTACGACCGGAGATCGTCGAGTCGGCCTACTATCTCGCGCGCTACACGCATGACGCGAAGTATCCCGCGATGGGTCGCACGATGTTCCGCGACTTCGTCAAGTATTGCCGCACCGATGCCGCGTACGCAGCACTCGAGAACGTGATCACCAAAAAGAAGAAAGACCGCATGGAGAGTTTCGTCTTCGCGGAAACCTTCAAGTATTACTATCTGCTGTTTGCACCGGAGGCGCTCGACTTCGATGCGATCACCTTCAACACCGAGGCGCACCCGTTGCGTGCCACCTGGCGTGACGCGTCGAAACCGGTCGCCATCGAAGACGCGGCCTCGGAAGTCGACCCGCGCATCGGCACCGCGCACGGCGGCAACGTGTTCCCCGGCGCGGTCGTACCGTTCGGCATGGTGCAGTGGAGTCCGGAGACGACCAGGGGCGATCACGCCCGCGTCGCCGCACCGGGAGGCTACGCGTATGACGCCACGCGCATCCGCGGGTTCGGATTGACACACCTGTCGGGCACCGGTTGCCGCGGCGCAAGCGGTGACATCCCGTTCCTGCCCGTGACCCGCGAACCCGCGACGTCACCGTCGCTGGATGCAAAGGACGACACGTTTTCGAGCACCTATTCGCACGCCAATGAAGTTGCGGAGCCGGGCTACTACGCGGTGCGTCTCGCGAATCGCGTCAAAGTCGAGCTGGCCGCCACGGCGCGAAGCGGCTCGGCGCGCTTCCGCTATCCGTCGGACGTTCCGGCGGCGATGCTGATCCGCACGTCCGACAGCGAAGTCGGCAGCAGCGATGCGGGTGTCGAGATCGATGCTGCGACACGCAGCGTCAGCGGCTCCGTCACCAGCGGCAACTTCTGCGGTTATCTCGACGCCGAGGATCGTCGCAGCTACTACACGCTGTACTTCGTCGCGCAGTTCGATCATGCGTTTTCCGGCACCGGAACATGGGAAGACGGGACGCTGCATCCAGGATCGACCGTCGCGCGCGGCGGCACCGGCTACGGCACCGACGGATTTCCGCCAGCAGGCAAGGGCTCGGGCGCGTGGCTGCGCTTCGATACAACGGGTGAGCGCACCGTCGGCGTGCGCGTCGGCATTTCCTACGTGAGTGTCGCGAATGCGCGCGCGAACCTTGCTGCCGAGAATTCCGAGACGACGACGTTCTCCGATATTCGCGGTCGCGCGCGCGCGGCGTGGAACGCATGGCTGTCGCGCATTGCGATCGACGGCGGCAGCGCCGATCAGCGTCGCGTCTTCCGCACCGCGCTGTATCACGCATCGATGCATCCGAACCTTTTCAGCGACACCAACGGCGACTACCGCGGGTTCGACGGCAAGGTCCATCGCGTCGGTCCGACGCAGCATGCGCAGTACGCCAATTTCTCCGGCTGGGATGTGTATCGGTCGCAGCTGCAGCTGGTCACGATGCTCGACCAGGACATCGGCAGCGACATTGCTCAATCGTTGCTCAACCAGGCCGACCAGAACGGCGGCGAGTGGGACCGCTGGACGCACAACAGCGGAGGAACGCATGTGATGAACGGCGATCCTGCTTCGCCCGCCATCGCGGCGATCCATGCGTTTGGCGGCACGCGCTTCGACGCGAGGAAAGCGCTGGTCTCGCTCGTCCGCGCGGCCGAAGTGCCGACCGCGCACGATCGTGAAAAGCGCGGTTGCGTGATCGAATGCGTTGGCCAGCGTCCGGATCTCGAACGAACGCTTGCACTCGGCTTTGTGCCAGCCGACACGCACGCGTGGGGTGGCGCGGCCGAGACACTCGAGCAGGCAAGTGCCGATTTTGCACTGGGTGCGTTTGCGCAGCGCCTCGGCGATACATCGGCGTCGAAGCGCTTTTTCCTGCGCGCGAGAAACTGGAAGAATCTCTTCCATCCCGACGCCACTCCACACGGCGGCTACATCCAGAACCGCAACGCCGATGGTTCGTGGCCCCCGTTCGATCCGGCGTCGGACGACGGCTTCGCCGAAGGCAGTGCGGCGCAATACCTGTGGATGGTGCCGTTCGACGTGCCCGGGCTGTTCGATGCACTCGGCGGGACCGATCGCGCGATTGCCCGACTCGATGCGCTGTTTCACGACGAGGATGGCAACTGGGCGCTCACCGGGTCCGGCGCGCTGCACGTCGAGATGGACAACGAACCGTCCATCGCCGCGCCGTGGCTGTACGCGGTCGCAGGGCAGCCGTGGAAAACGCAGGCGACCGTGCGTGAAGTCGTCAACACCCTGTGGACGCCGGCGCCGGATGGGATTCCGGGCAACGACGATCTCGGCGCGATGTCGGCCTGGTACGTGTGGTCCGCGCTGGGGATGTATCCGTTGTTTCCAGGCCGTGCGGAGCTCGTTCTTGCGAGTCCGTCGTTCGAGCGCACGGTGATTCGCCGTCCCTCGGGCGACATCGTGATCGACGCTCCTGGTGCACGTACAGATGCCCCACATGTACGCTCGATGCAGGTCGACGGACAGACGTCGACGAAGCCGTGGCTGCCGGCCACGTTTGTCGCGCATGGCGGACACCTTGGATACGAACTCGCGAGCGATCCGCAGCCCGCATGGGGAAGCAAGCCAGCCGATGCGCCGCCCGTGTTTCTACCGTTGACTACAAACTGATCGCGCGCTGCGCCCGCGAAGGACCGACGCGGCGCTTGCGATGCGAATCCTTCCCCTGCAACGCGGGGGAAGGTGGCGGCAGCCGGAAGGGGGCGCTCTCCGCACCCGCGCCTCGAAAGATGGATCGCAGCCTACGGCGCTTCGGACTCCGCGGCCTGCCACTCGAAGCGATAGCCAACGCCATACACCGATGCGATCGGATCGACGCCCATTGCAACGAGCTTGCGGCGCAGATTCTTGATGTGGCTGTCGACCGTCCGGTCACTCACCACGCGATGGTCCTCGTACAACGCATCGATCAACTGCCCGCGCGAAAACACGCGCCCAGGCTGTGCCGCGAGTTTGCGCAGCAGTCGAAATTCCACCGGCGTCAGTGCGAGCGCACGCCCCTGCACGCGCACCTCGAAGCGCACTTCGTCCAGTTCAATCGGTGCGGGTGCGTCGCTCGCGGCCGCCGACGCGCGTCGCAGCACGGCACGTACGCGGGCGACGACCTCGCGCGGACTGAACGGCTTGCAGATGTAGTCGTCGGCGCCAAGTTCGAGTCCGAGCAGGCGATCGATTTCCTCGACGCGGGCGGTGACCATCAGCAGCGGCACCTGCGAAAACGTGCGCACGCCTCGGCAGATCGCGAGCCCATCCTCACCGGGCAACATCAAGTCGAGCAGCACCGCATCGGGCGCATTGTCGCGAATCCATTCGACCGCGCCGGAACCGGTTTCCCGCACCGTCACGCGATAGGCGGAGGCGACGAGATAGTCGTGCAGCAGAGCGGCGATCTTCGGTTCGTCCTCGACGACGAGGATGTGCGCTGCGGCCGTCATGTCGGCCCTGCCGCGGCGAACGGAACACGGACGACGACGCGCAGCCCCCCGAGCGGCGACGGCTCGACCCCGATCGAGCCCCCATGCGCATCGACGATCGCGCGACAGATCGCAAGGCCGAGGCCGGCACCACCCGCCGCACGCGATCGCGATGCGTCGACCCGAAACAGGCGATCGAACAGGTGCGCCAGGTCAGCCGGCGGAACGCCCGGCGGCGTGTCTTCGATGATCACGCGCGCTCCGCCGACGTCCGTCGCGAGTTCGATGCGGATGCGACCGGGTGTATCTGTGTAGCGACGCGCGTTGGCAATCAGGTTGTCGAACAGTTGCGCGAGGCGGCGCACATCGCCGCGCACCGGCGCGACCGTGGCGATCTGCTCCTCGATCGCAAGCCGGGCATCCATGCAGGCAGCGCGCTGCAGATCGATGGCGTCCTGCACGAGCTCGGACAGATCCACTGACTCGAATCGGTACTCGAGCGCGCCGGCATCGGCGAGTGCGAGCTGGTAGAGATCTTCGATCAGGCTCCCCAGGCGCTCGCATTCGGTGTTGAGCGAGTCGAACGCGCGTGGAGTCGGCGCGCGCACGCCATCCTGCAGTGCCTGCACCTCTCCTCGCAGAACGCTGAGCGGCGTGCGCAATTCGTGCGCGATGTCGGCACCCCACTGACGTCGTGCGTCGCGGTGCTTTTCGAGGCTGGTCGCCAGATGATTGAAGTCGGCAGCGAGGACGCCCAGCTCGTCGCTGCGAGCCGTCGGGATGCGATGTGCGTAGTCGCCTGCAGCCAGCGCACGTGTTCCGTCGGCAAGTTCGCGCACGGGCGCGAGCAGCCAGCGCGCGAGTGCGAACGCCAGGAGAAATGCGCCAACCAGCACCGCAAGCCCGGCCAGCAATGCACTGCGCGTCTGCGCCTGAGCAAAGCCAAGGTCGAGTGCGTCACGGATCTGCGGCATGCGCTCGAGGCGCAAGGTACCGATCGTCTGGCCGTCGAGTTCAATGGCGAGATCACGAACGTCGGACGCCGCCGCAACGGTCGGGTTGCCGGCAACCTGGATGCCAGTTGCATCGAGCAGCGCGAGTCGATGCATCAGGTCGGGTGGGCCGGGCGGTGGACCGCGGCGCGGGCCCCGGAATATGTCCGGCCCTCGGTCGTCGACGCGCGGGTCGCGGCGGTCGTCGGGCGGCGACGGTGGATCGTCACGCGCGCGATCACGGCGTCTCGCGTCGCGCAGTTCGATCAGGTCGCCGAAGCGGCGCGGATCGTCGCGCAGGAATTGCCAGCCGCCGTTTTCCAGATAGGCATCCGACAGTCGGGTTGTCGCCGGCTGCAGCCGCTCGATCGACACGTCTTCGAGATAGCCCATGAATCCACTGCGAAACGCATGCTGTTGCCACGCGGCGAATCCGGCGAGCGCGAGAACGCTGAGCGCAGCGAAGGCGAGGAACAGGCGGTGCCATAGACGCAGATGCATGGCGCACACCATACGTCCGCAGGCCATCGGCGCAAACCGTTGCGGGCGAATCTCCCGAATTTCTCCACGATGTCTGCGCACAGTCTGCGCGTTTCACGCGCAGATTGGAGACAGGCCACTCCCGGCCCGAACCCTGAAGGACACGCCAATGTCATCGATCCAACCGAACCGGACCCTGCCCACCCGCCAGCTCCTTGCGTTGCTGCTCTCGCTCGCCTGTGCCGCCGTTGCGAATGCCGCGCCAGGCCCGGGTGGCCCGCGCGGTGGACCGCCGGGCCCACCGCCGGCGCCATCGGCCGAGGAACTCGCAACGATTCCGTCGCTGACCAGCGAGCAGCAGGTCCAGTTGCACACGCTGCTGCTCGAGCGTCGCGATGCACACGCTGCAGTCGCCAAACGGACGCGGGATCTGATGGACGCGCAACGCGACAAGGACCGCACCGAACACGAACGCATCGACGAGCAGAACAGCGGCCGCGTGCGCAAGCTGCTCGGCGACGAAGGATTCCGCCAGTATGCGCAATGGCAACTGGACCATCGCGGGCGCGGTGCGCACGGAGGTCGCGGTGGCCCGCATGGCGGACGCGACGACGGTCCCGACGACGGCCATAACGGTCGCGGTCCCGACGATCGAGGCGTCGGCGATCGTGCCACGCGTCCGGAACCCGGCGACGCAACACCGCCCCATCCACCGGCCCGAGCGGACTGAGTTCCGCTTCGTTCACGATCGCAGGTGAGCGACCCGCGCTGTCCGTCGCCGGCTCACCCGTCCTGGAAACTGTCCCCGCCTGAAAGTGCAGCCGAACGATGGAGTTCCGCATGGACGCGGGCGCTGTCACGCAACCGCGCCGTCGCCGCGATCACCGCGGCGGCGGCTCACTTTTCCGCGAGCAGCTTCTCGACGTTGCGGACCATTGCCTCGGCAAACTGCGCGCCCTTCGCTTTCGCCAATACGCGGTGATACTCGGGCAGCAGGTCCAAGGCATCCTGCTGCGTGTGGCAACGCTCGACCTTCAAGGTGAACAGGAAGGCACGCAGGCCAAGCACCGCAAGGACAGTCTCGTTCATGAACTGGCGAGCGCCGATGACTGCATAGACGCCGCCATGATCGACTGCGGTGGCGTCAGGGACGGACTCCGCCATCGACTCGGCCACCGTCTGGTTGTCGGCAAGCGAACTGCGGTCGGCGACGATGAGCCCCGCGGCAATCAGGTCACGCACGACGGTATCGACATCGCCGAGAACGCGGAACTGCTGGCGGATTTCACCGAGCGTCTGTTCGCCGCGAATCGCAATCAGCAGCACGCGCTGCTGCGGCTTCAGGCGCAGCTGACGATTGGCCACCTCGTTGCGACCACTCGTCGTCTTGGTCGGCAGGTCTGTATCGCGCATGAGATTCCCCTCCCCTCGCCGCAGTATAGCGGCATGCCCTCCGGGGAGCCGCGGGCGCGCGGATTACAACGGTGCGAACAGATCGGCGAGATCGGACTCCTCGAATTTCGCCGTCTGCGTACCGCCGCCGTCGAGCACGGCGCGCGCGAGGTCGGCCTTGCGCTGTTGCAGCGCCTGGATCTTTTCCTCGACCGTGCTCGCGCAGATGAGTTTGTAGACGAACACCGGCTTGTCCTGCCCGATGCGATGCGCGCGGTCAGTTGCCTGCGCCTCGACCGCCGGATTCCACCACGGGTCGTAATGGATCACCGTGTCGGCTGCGGTGAGGTTGAGGCCAACGCCGCCGGCTTTCAGACTGATCAGGAAAATCGGGACATCGCCAGCCTGGAAGCGGTCGACCAGCGCAGCGCGCATGGTGCCCGGGGTGTCGCCGGTGAGGCTCTGATATGGCAGCGCGCGTGCAGCGAGCGCCTTGGCAATCAGTGCGAGCATTTCGGCGAACTGGCTGAACACCAGCACGCGGCGTCCTTCGTCGACCAGGCTGCCCAGCATGTCGAGCAGGTAGTCGAGCTTCGCCGACTGCTTGACGTGACGCGCACCATCGAGCTTGACCAGTCGGGGATCGCAACACGCCTGGCGCAGCTTCAGCAATGCGTCCAGCACGATGATGCCACTCTGCGCGAGACCGCTCCTGCGCACTTCCTCCAGCACGCGCTCGTGCTGGGCGAGACGCAGCGTCTCGTAGAGTTCGCGCTGATCACCTTCGATCTCGATGCGCCGGACGATCTCGGTCTTCGGCGGCAGTTCTTTCAGCACCTCTTCCTTGCGCCGTCGCAGCAGCAACGGCGCGATGCGGCGCTTCAAACGTTCGCGCTTTTCGTCATCGCCGTGCTTCTCGATCGGCGTGCGGAAAAATCGCGTGAAGCGTTTCTCATCGCCAAGCAACCCCGGTTCGACCGCATCGAACTCGGCCCACAGTTCACCCAGATGGTTTTCGAGCGGCGTTCCGGTCATCGCGATGCGCTGGCGGGCGCGCAATTCGCGCACCACCTTCGCCGCCTGGCTCTTCGCGTTCTTGATCGCCTGCGCCTCGTCGAGCACCAGCACCGAATACTCGTGTTCAACCAGTGCATCGCGATCGCGCAGCAACAACGGATAGGTCGTGATGATCAGATCGTGCTGCGGAATCTCGCCGTGCAGCCCGCCGCGCTCCGGTCCGTGCACGACGAGCACGTCGAGGTCCGGAGCAAACCGCTGGGCCTCGCCGTGCCAGTTCGCGACCAGGCTGGTGGGTGCGATCACCAGAGCGGGTTTGTCGAGTCGGCCGCGCAGCTTTTCCGCGAGCAGGTGTGCGAGCACCTGCACCGTTTTTCCGAGGCCCATGTCATCGGCAAGAATGCCGCCAAGACCTGCATCGGAGAGAAAGGCGAGCCACGCGAGTCCGTCGCGCTGGTAGCCGCGCAGGGTCGCGCGAAATCCTTCCGGCTCCACTGCCGGCTCTCGGGGCTGGCGCAGGCGTTCGAGTTCGGCGCGCAGGCGCTCGCCGCCCAGCCACGGCTTGTCCATGCTGTGCGACAGCTGATCGAGCACTTCGGCCT
>NZ_JBDSWZ010000042.1:0-25371 GCF_039926425.1 Dokdonella sp. | reverse complement strand
CCGTGCATACTTGGAGGCGAAAGCGCACTCGTTCATCACCAACCCAAGGGGAATACATGAAGGCCATGCGTGTCTTGATTGCGTCGATTCTCGCGTCGGTGTCGTTCAACGGAGCAGCCGCGGAAATTTCCGCAGGGATGTGGCAGCAATCGTCGTCGACGGCCGGGGACTGTGCGGACTGCTCGATCACGGTGACCAAGGCGACGCCGCAGATCATCCAGTTCACGTCGAACAACGGATGGAAAGGGTACGCCTACTACGCGTCCAAGGAAGACACCTACAAGGGTGCGTTTCAATGGGAGGGCGCCGATTACCGCAACACCGTGTTCCTCGTGCAACTCACGTACGAAGGCAAGACGTTGAGCCTCAAGACGGAGTCGCCGGCACTGAGCTTTTCGTCGACCTATCGAAAGAAATAACGCGTTTCGTCAGGAGTAGAGGGACGGCGAGACGTGCTGCGCTGAAGGGGCAGTTGCAGCGGACTGGTGGGGCAGGTCGGATCGGCGCGCGGAAGATGCGTTGTCGATCCGGTCGTCGATGGAGCTGGCAATTGCCGCATGGATCATTTCGTCGATCGGACGCATTCCCGCCGAAACGAGACCGCGAACGGACGTCCACGCGTTTGCGGCCTGCTGTTCCCTTTCGTTGGTGAAGCAGGTTGCGGGCGTGCCGCGTCAACCGCGCGGGCGTCGCCGCGTTCTAGAGGGTGTGGCGCCCGATGACCGAGGCGCAACGACTTCTTCCAAGCACAAGGCGAACCCACCATGAAATCGATGATTCATGTATCCAGAGCAGCACTCGTGGTCGCGTGCGCGCTGGTCGGCAGCACGACCTTCGCGCAGGGCACTGCCCCCGTGCCGGGTCACCCCCGCGTCAACGAAGTGAACCAGCGCCTGGACAACCAGCAGCAACGCATCGACAACGGTGTGTCGAACGGCACCATCGGGCCGCGCCAGGCAGCGCGCGACGAGAGGCATGTCGCGAACATCGCGCAGCGCACGAGTCGTGCCGAAGCCCGGCATGGCGGTCACCTCACTGCCGGCGAAACACGGCGCCTCAATCGTGCGGAAAACCGCAACAGCAAACGGATCTACCGACAGAAACATTGATCGCTTCGTTGGCGCGCCGGCCCGTGGTGTGGCACCGCGGGCTGGCGAACAGGCGGGTGGACTTTCTGCCCGCCGGTGGTTGCGGCTGAGCGCGAGGTCAGCCGCCGGGTGTGAGAACCGCGCACCGAATGCACGTGGACGTTCTCTCCCACTTGCCCAATGGACGCATCGCCAGGGCCGACCCGATTCGCGCGTGCAGCATCGTTGCGCTCGCGCGTTGAGTCTGCGGGGATCGACGCGTACAGATGCCGCACGCGCGAGGTCTCTGGTTCGGATCTTCCACGCTCCTCGCCGCCTCCTGGCGACGACCGGGGGACCGAGGCACCAACGCTCGCAAAGCGAACGCGCCTTCGCGACCTCCCGCGATCCGTGCGTGAAGGAGACGACGTATGGCGATCCTTCACGACGCGTGAAAGAATGCGCGTTGCTTCCTGCCTGGCGAGGACGATACGAGGATGAAAGGGACGTCGTACACGTGCACGCTCATTGCTGCGCTCAGCGCAAGCATGTGCGCGGCAGCGTCCCAACCGACAACTTCAGCGATCGATTCCGCCAGCCCGCACGCATTGGGCGCGAAGCCGCCCGGGCTGGCGCCGACATTGGCGTCCATCCAGCGTGGATTGAATGCGCTGCAACCGTTCCAGCTGCAGGCCGAATTCAGCGTGCAGGGCGAGGACAACGAGGTTGCGTACGTCGACCGTATTCCTTCCCGCGTCACGATTGATGCATCGACGTGCATGCTGTCGTATCCCGACCAGAGTGCGCATGAGCCCGCGTGGTCCTTCGCCGATATCCTGAAGGTGGACGTGCAGACCGATCTTGCGTTTCATGAAGAGAGCGACGCACGCAACGGAGAAACGCGGCGCGAAATCTCCGCATCGCCTGCCACGGTCGTGCTGGTGGTGTCGATGAAGCCCGGCAAGGGCTGGCCGATGCATGTGTGGAGCATCGCGGATGCGGGGGTCGCATACGGAATCGCCAACGATTTGCGGCGTGCGACAACGCTTTGCAGCGTCGACGAGAACGCGAAGCAAGAGGTCGGCGCCAGGGCGAGGCCATCCTGATGCGTTCGGCAGGATTTGTTCGTGTCACGCTCTTCGGTGCCTGTTGCATCGCAGCGCTGTTGAGCGCGTGCGGCGCAAAAGACCGCTCGGGTCGTTTCAGCATTGCACTCGGTCAGGTAGTACGCGCGGGAACCGCAACCGTCGTCGATCTTGCGTCCATCGGCGCACCGGCGTGGGACGACCTCTTCGTGTTCGGTTCGACCACGTCGCGCGAAGATGCCTGCGCGGCGCTTGCACTGGGTTGGCTCGAGTGCCGGACGACAATGCCGGGCAGCTTGGCCGAAGACGAGGAGTTCCTGGTCTTCCGTGTCCGCGGGCGCATCTCGCGCGCCGAGCGACACTCGCGATTGAATGGCGATTTTCTTGGTGGCCCCGCGCCGCCTCCGCAACCGATCCTGCGCGCAGCGTCGAAGTTTCGCGTGATGCCTGTGGCGTCATCGCCCGATGGCGCAAAGCGAGGATTCCGGCTCGCGCACGAGGGCTGATGATGGGGTCGTGAGTGAAGCACGCGCCGTTCGTTGCGGTGCAGGAGCGGATTCAGCCGCGACGCACCCGGGTGTTTTTAGAAGAAGGCAGCGCGGCTGAAGCCGCTCCTTCGGGAATCCTGGCGGTGTTGAATGCCGCCATCATCTTCTCTCGCTACCTTCCGAAAGATCCGAACGACCTTCGCGCTGGGCGATGTGGGCGCGGCTTCAGCCGCGATGCGTGTCGGCGCTCGTCGAGGAAACGCTCGCGCGAGAGGGGCTCCGGCATTTGAAACGGATGGTTGCGTTGCTAGATTCCGAGGACCGACAAGCCGTCGACGAGCGCGGCGAAAACCGCCTTGCATCGCGCGTTGTTCTTCAGGCTTTCGTGCATCACGATCCACAGCCCCAGTTCGAATTCGACTTCGGTCGCAAGAACGCGCACAAGATCCCGCTCGCGCAGTGCGACGGATGTCTGGCAAATGCCGAGTCCGAGTCCTGCGCGAATCGCCGCGAGCTGGGCGAGATCGCTGTCGCTGCGCAGTGCAAACGTGGAGCGGCTCAGCGAAGGAATCGCCGTCGTCACGAGACGCGTCGTCGCCGTGTCTGTATCGAAGCCGATGATGTCGTGGTCGGCGAGTTCGGCCAGGCTACGCGGTACGCCTCGACGCGCGAGGTAATCGGAGTGGGCATGCATGCCGATCGTGACCGATGGAAAACGCCGCACGATGAGCGCGTCCTGTTCCGGCGGCGTCATGCGAACCGCAATGTCCGCCTCACGTGCGAGCAGGTTGTCCACGCGGTTGGAGAGCACCAGTTCCACCGCGAGTGCGGGATGCTGTCGACGCAGGCGGGCGAGGATGGCAGGCAGATGCTCGACGCCGACCACTTCGCTCGCTGTCACGCGAACCGTGCCGGAAACGACGTCGCCATCCGCACTCGCGGCACGCAGGAACTCGGCTGCGCTGACCGCAATGGCCTGCGCAATCGGTCGCAGACCGAGCGCTGTTTCGGTGGGAATCAGTCCTCGCGACGAGCGCAGGAAAAGTTCGGCGCCGACCGACTGCTGCAAGGCATCGATGTGCCGAGCCGCAGTGGGTTGTGTCAGCCCAAGCCGGCGAGCAGCGGCCGACAGCGATCCTTCATCCAACACAGCCAGGAAGGTTCGATACAAGCCCCAATCCGGTTCCGAGCTCATCGATTGTCGTTCAACGGGTGCACGCGATTCGCCAATTCTATTCGAATGCCCGCTCCGTCAACATTCTTCGTCCGGCAGTGAATGACACCGAGGGATCGTCCCGAGGCGTTCGGCGCGGCAGCACAAGGATCTGATGATGAAAGGGTTGACGGTTGTCTTCGGCGCGGGCGCCATCGGGATGCGGGTCGTGCGTCTTCTCCAGTCGCGGGGAGACGCGGTGCGGATTGCGCAGCGCAATCGTCCCGGCCACATGCCGGCGGAGGTCGAGTTCTGCGCCTGCGATATCCTGGACCCGGCCGCTGTGCGTTCGGCGGTCGAGGGTGCCTCGCAAGTGCTCATTTCAGTCGGGTTTCGCTACGACTCGCGTCTGTGGCGAACCGCGTGGCCGCTCGCCATGAACAATGTGCTGGACGCGTGCGCTGCGATCGATGCGCGGATCGTCTTCATCGACAATCTTTATCAGCTCGGGCCCCAGAACGAGGCGCGGCGCGAAGACATGGCGTTGACATCGGTGGGCCAGAAGCCGGCCATTCTTGCCGAGGTCACGCGCATCTGGATGGCGTCGTTGTCGCGCGTGCGCCTGGCCGCGCTGCGCTGCCCGGATTTCTACGGCCCCGGTGTCGACGCGTCCCATATCGGCGCGACCGGCTTCGGCCGCGTTGCGCAACGCAAGAGCGCGCTTCTTCTTGCGCCGCCCGACACGCCGCACGACTTCGCCTACGTGCCAGACATTGCGCGCGCCGTCATGAGCTTGTTCGATGCCGGCGACGATGCGTACGGCCAGGCGTGGAACATGCCGTGCGCACCGACCTTGACCCCGCGCCAGATCCTGAAGCTCGGCGCCGATGCGGTGAATCGACCTCTCAAGATCGTGGCGGTACCGCTCTGGATGATGCCGATGCTTGGACTGTTCTCTCGATTCATGAAGGAAGTGCACGATGTGGCGTTCACCTGGGATCGCCCCTATGTCGTTGACGCGAGCAAGTTCAAACGACGCTTCTGGTCAGACGTGACGCCGTTCGACCACGGTGCAGCGGAGACTGCGCGTTCGTACGTGGCAGCCGCTGAAACGACGCAATCAGGGTTACGCCGGTGATCAATCCGTGAGTCGCGGGGCCTGGGTTCGGACGTCGGCCCTCCCGTGAAGATTGGGTTTGGTCCACGCGTTCAGCTGTTGCAGAGCGTTCGACGGATGCCGGGCAAGTCATCCATTCGCCGCGTCGGCGGCAGCGTCCGCAAACACCACTCGATTGCGGCCGGCCGCTTTGGCCGCGTACATCGCTTCATCCGCACGCTTGAGCAATGCAGCCAAATCTTCGCCGGTCTGCAGCGTGGCCGCGCCGATGCTCACTGTCTGCGTGGCGTGGGCAGAGTCGTTGGCAGTGAGATCACGCAAGCCGCGACGGATGCGCTCGCCGACGCGCAGCGCATGCTCGCGATCTGCACGGGGCAATGCGATGACGAATTCCCACGAGCATCGCGGGCATGTTCCACCGTCTCCGACGCTGCGTGCGACCACGGGGTCATTTCCGCAACCAGCTCATGGCCTAGTCGCATTCGTCGCCGTCGAATATGCGGACGCTCGCCGGCATCAATGGACGCAGCCCGTGGTCGTCGAACGTGCCGATCGTGTTGGGGATGACGGGCGGCCGACCATTCAAGTGACACAGTGACCGGCGCGACGAGAAAGCAGTGTTCAAGAACGTTTCCCGTCCTCTCTGCTCTGCGTACATCGCCGCGTGGATGTTTCTCGCGTATGCGGAATCGCAGATCAACCGCCAACTCACCGCGTGGAGGCGACAGTCGCTGATGTTTCGATTGCCCCGATTCCTTTTCTCAGGATTCCACCACGTTGCCGCCGTGCTTTTTGGCGCGGTAGAGCGCTTGATCAACCCGCTGCAGAATGGTGCCCATACTGTCACCGTCCTGGATCAGCGTGATGCCCACCGACGCGTTGACCAGAGGCACTGGTTCGATCGACAGCTCGCCGATGGACTTGCGCAGCCGTTCCGCCAATGCGTGCAGTGCAGGTGCAGCGACGTTGGGCACGACGATCAGGAATTCTTCGCCACCCCAGCGCGCGAGGCATTCGTTCTTGCGAAGTAATTGCTGGCAGCGTTCTGCCACGCGCTGAAGCACGCGATCGCCGACTGGATGGCCATGCGTGTCGTTGATGGCCTTGAAGCGATCCATGTCGAACATGATCACGCCCGCCGGCACGTGTCGGCTGAGCAGGTCTTCCAGCACGCGCTCGCAGAAGCGCCGGTTGTAGAGCCCGGTCAACGGATCCCGGTTAACCATGGTTTCCATGCGCGCCTGTTCGGAGACCAGCCGCTGGATGCGGCTGGTCAACCCACGTTGCACCGGCAACAGCGCGAAGAAAAGAATGAAGACGGGTCCGTAAGTCATCAGCAGATCGGCACCACGCGGCGTGCGCAATTCACTTGGATGCGTAAACAGGTAGACCAGCACGGGCAACGCCACCAGTAGCCAGCCGAGCAGGACAATCGCCACGCCCTGGCGGGTCGGCAAGTGGATCATTGCCATGACCACCAGCACCAACAGCAACGAGGAGATCGGCGGATAGTTGTCGATCAGCTGGAGATTCGGCGTGAAGGTGGCCTGCAGCGTGTAGAACCATGCAGGGGCGATCAGCGCGATCAACGCAGCGATCAACGCGGTGCGCATGATTCCGCCGACGCGGGATGGCCATCGCACCAGCGCGATCAGCAGGCCTATGTAGACCAAGAACATGGCCGGCGCAAGGGTCAGATCCAGCGGGTGCCGAACGGGCCCAAGCCGCGCGATCAGTGAGGCGACACCGGCGGCAAACGACGTCAGAGCGAGCGTGACGATGCTTGCCCTGTGGATGAAGCGCTCGCGCGACATGGACGCCGACATGTGCAAAGACCCTCGGGCAGCGGCGCAGTGTATCGCCGCGAAAACCAGGCGGGAACAATTTCTCGCGCGATGTTGCACGAGGTTCGATGGAGAGACGATGCACTTCGGCCGTTGGTCCCCTCTTGTTCGCAGGGTTTCGCATGCGCTGGCCAACGCGTCGCGTTGAAAATTCAGCAGCGTAGAGGCCACGCCTCCAGCGGAGCAGTCGCGAACACATCGATCGATCAGCACATCGAGCGCACCGATGAATCGAACACGCCACGCACGTGCAGAGGCACGCACGAGTCACAACCGCATTCCCGTGTCGCACGCTGGCTTCGCCGCGCTCCATCTCGTTCTTGAATCCGCCGCGCCTCTTTTTCAACGGCAACACCGGTTCAGTGGATCATCGGCGCATCGCAGCACGCCGAATGTCGTTGTTCGATTGCGTCATGCCGCCGTGCCGGTGCACAGTGCAGCCACGGACGGGCGCGTTTGCCGGTCTCAGTCAAGGGAAGGTGAAGCATGTTGAAGCGATTCACGGCCGAGTTTCTCGGCACGTTCTGGCTGGTGCTGGGTGGATGTGGCAGCGCGGTGCTTGCGGCGAAATTCGGTGGGGCAGGGAATCCGTTGGGGATCGGACTGCTCGGGGTCTCGCTGGCGTTCGGACTGACGGTGCTCACTGGAGCGTATGCGTTCGGGCATATCTCCGGAGCGCATTTCAATCCGGCGGTGACAATTGGCCTGTGGGCCGGTGGCCGCTTTCCTGCGCGCGAAGTCGGGCCGTACGTGCTGGCGCAAGTCGCCGGCGGCATCCTTGCCGGCGGGATTCTGTTCGCCATCGCCTCTGGTGCTCCCGGGTTTGCCATTGATCCATCGGCTGCCGGCACCTTTGCGAGCAACGGTTTCGGTTCACTGTCTCCCGGTGGATATTCGATGGCATCGGCGCTGTTGTGCGAACTGGTGATGACGGCGATGTTTCTGGTGGTCATCATGGGCGCAACCCACGGCCGAGCGCCGGTCGGTTTTGCGCCGATCGCCATTGGCCTCGCTCTCACGCTGATTCACCTGATCAGCATTCCGGTGACCAATACGTCGGTCAATCCCGCGCGTTCGACAGCCGTCGCGTTGTTCGCCGGTTCCGGCGCGGTGGGCCAGCTTTGGATGTTCTGGTTGGCGCCGATTGTCGGCGGCATTGCTGGCGGCGCCATCTATCGCTGGCTGGGCGCGGAGCGGCCGAACATCGTGGGTGAAAAGGTACCGAAGTAGCGGAGAGGCGGATTGACGCCGCTGCGGCGCCTGATCGGGTGGCCGAGGCGGCGACGGAAGCAACCGCGGAACAACGAATGGCGCGAGGTTTTCACACCTCGGCTTGCGTTGTTGTCCGTTGCACGAGGGGCGCGTGCACACGGCAAACGCTTCGGTATTGTGACGACGCGGATCGACCGTCGTTTCTTGCGAGGGTCGGTGCGGCTGCCAATCGCCGTGCGGGATCGTCAGCTCATCGGCCGACCGTGCGTGACAAACTCCGGTTTGGCTTCATTGCTCCGCGTGGTTGGCCGCAGCGTCGCCGAATACCACCCGGTTGCGGCCGGCCGCTTTTGCAGCGTACATCGCTTCGTCGGCGCGTTTGAGCAGCGCAGTCACATCCTCGCCTGGCTGCAACGTGGCCGCGCCGATGCTCACCGTCTGCGTGGCGTGCACGGAATCGTTCGCGGTGCGATCACGCAGGCCGCGACGGATCCGCTCCCCGACGCGCAGCGCGTGCTCGCGATCTGCACCCGGCAATGTGATGACGAATTCCTCGCCGCCGAAGCGTCCGATCACGTCTTGCTGGCGGACCTCGTCGACCATCACGGCAGCCAGCGCGCGCAGAACGCTGTCGCCTGATTCGTGACCCTCACGGTCGTTCAGTTCCTTGAAGTGGTCCAGATCGAGGAACAACGCCGACAGCGGTGGGTGGGCCGGGCCGATTGCGTCGACCAGCGCGAGCGTGCGCTCGGTCCACGCGCGGCGGTTGTACAAGCCGGTCAGCGCGTCGATGTCGGCCAGGCGGCGCGCATGGTCGCGGTCGCGGCGCAACACCAGGCTACGGTCCGCAAGTCCGAGCGACAGGATCAGCGCTTCCAGTGCACCGGCGCCAAATGCTCCTGAGTCGTTGCCGGTCCACCAATCCGCGAAGCCGAACGATTGCAGGCCGCCGAGAACGGTCACGCCGAGCAACGGCGTCCAACCGAGAAGAAAGAAACCTGCGTAGCGCGAACCGCGCACTGTGGCGAGCGCGGCCACGCCGAGGAGTAACGGCCCGCCGATGATCAGCATCGGATTGGTCAGCGCAAGGCCCCATGTGTCGGCAACCGGCACTGCCAACCCGAGCAGCGAAATCAGCGCGAGCGCTCCGGCGTACACGAATAGCAGCAGGCGGCCCGTCGGTGCATACCTCTGCAGTTGTGCGAAGCGGTCCAGAAAGAGGATTGCGAAGACAACGCACAGTGTGGTCGCGATGCGCCCCCACAGACGCGGCGCGTTCGCCGCTGCATGCCAAGCGAGCGGATCGGCAACATAGCCTGTTTGCAGTGCAAGAATCAGCGCATAAGCAAGCACGAACATTGCATAGAACAGGAACGCCGGGTCACGAAGAAGCAGAGCAAACATCAGCGCCATGATGGCCATCGCGGCCATGATCCCCAGACACGCGCTTGCAAATGCCAGCCAGCCGGCGTCGCGGCGCAGGTGCTCGACGACCGGCAGCACGCTAAACATCATCGGCGCCGGAACCACGCCTCGCGCATCGACGCGCAAGCGAAGCGGTTCACCTTGGAGGGGTGGCCGGTCGATGGGAAAGACCAGTTGACCGTGGCCGGGCCACGTATCGGCGCCGGGCTGCATCAATCGCGCCGGGCGCTCAATGGCGGGGTCGGGCGGATACAAGGTGACCGTTTGCAGCCCCGGCGACCGGACCTCCAGCACCCAGGGCGCCGCAGGCCAGAGCCCCTGCGCCGGCCACAGCAACACCCAATTGCCGTTCGCACCGCCGCTGAACGCTTTCTGTCGCGCCGGATCAAACCGCTGGATGCGCGCGTCGGCTCGCGTGACCGAAGCGGCCGTCTCTCCCGCATCCGCTGCACGCCAGCCACCATCCAGTGTGAGCTTTGCTGCAAACGCAGGCGCACAAAGCAGCAGAAGAAGTCCAGCGAAGAGGCGCAGCACAATCATCAATTCCGTGTTCAAACAAGCTGACGACAGCAAGCTGCGTGCCAGCTTGGGTGCAGTGTGCGGTGCACGATCTCCCTTTGCGAGCACCTGTGCAAGCTTGAGTGACGCCCATTGCGGGAGTTACGCGCCCCTCGAGGCGATCTCATCCGCAGACCTGGTCTGTCGGCAGTGGACGACCAACGCACGCGCCACTGGCTCAGTCCAGCGACGGGCGAGCGCTTGAATGAACGCACTCTGTTCGGGCGTTCAGGCTTGGAGCCAGACCATTGCCTGCGCGCGTTCTTCGTCATCGAATTGACGGATCTTCGCCAGCATCAGTGGACCCAACACGTGATCGGCGAAGGTGCCGACGGGGCTGTTGGTGACCAGGGCGACCTTGTCGATCTTCTCGTGCAGGCGGTTGACGAATTTCAGGTGCGCGAACAGCGCGCCGATGCTTTGCCATCCAGGGAATCGACGGCTGTGGATCAGGATCCCGCGAAGACGTTCATGGGTCTGGAGATAGTCGCCAATCGTCTTCCCGACCACTTCGAAATCGTCTTCGCTCAGCGCCTTGTCCGTGACGGGCTCGAGCGTCAGGATGCCGGTGCCTGCATCGAGCGTGATGCCGATGCTCGCGCGATCGCGCTCGCAGACCCATTCCGTCGCAGCCGCGTAGGCGGTGCTGTTGAAGTGTCGCAGTTCACCTGGCGAAAACAGTCCGAACAACCGGATCGCGTTCTCCAGCCACTTGATGTCGGTGACGATCGCCATGCGCGCCCAATGGCCGATTCGTCCGAGACCCAATCGAAGGTCTTGCCATACCGCGCCTGCCTCGATTCCCTTCCATTCGCCGTCGATGCAGCACAGCAGGTCGAGCTTGGGGTGACGCTCCAGTTTCGCGTTGACGAGCGGGATGAGTTGCGTCTCGTAATCCTCGGCGCGGAGTTTGTCGTTGATCCGGATGCCGATCACGTGATCCGGTAGTCCATCGATCATGGTCAACATGGGCTAAATCTCTGTTGTGCGATGCAGGGACGGGATTGCTGCACCATCAGTGTACTGCGCACAATGCGCACGTTCATGAGTGAGGCATGGAGCGGAGAATTGATGGACCTGCCTGTGCTGGTCGCGTTCGTGGCTGTAGTCCTGCTCTAGGGCTGGGCATTCCGCGCCACGCCGCCCCCCGCCAGCGAGCGTGGATCCCGCAGTCATCGACGCGTTTAGCAGACTCTATCGACAGCAACTGGTGGCGGGCGTTCTGCTTGCGCCGTTCGTCGTGTGGGTGTTCAAGGTTCCTTCCAGCGGTGGTGCCCTGCACGGGTTATTGCTGGTCACTGCAGCGATTGTCGTTGCTGCGGTCGCTCTGTACACGGGCCAGATGGATTTCCGCTTTCGCGCCGCTGGACTGGCTCAGGGTTTCCTTGGCGTGTCGTCCTGGATGCGCTGCACACGCTTGCGGTATTCGCGCACGTTGTCGCCGCGAATGCGCTGCTCGCGTGTGCCCTTCACTTCATCGATCTTCTCGTCAGAGCCTGTCGGTGGCGTCTCGACCGCGACGGCCGTTTCGCGTTCGAAGGCGTGGGATTTGTCGGTGTTGCGGTAATACCGGTACAGCGCCCAGTACAACCCGGTGGCGCCGGCCGGTCCGAGTGCGAGCAGCCAAAGTCCACCGTCGTCGCTCATGACGCGTGCCCCACGAGAAAGAGTGCAAGGCCTTCCAGAACAGTGCCAACGGCAAGCGCGGCCATCAGGAGCTTCCACTGCTGCACCGGCACGCTACCCATGGTTTCTCCGGTGCGCCCGTTCACCGCAATGTAGTGCAGCATGCCGCCGTTGCTGCCCGGCTGATGGTACGAGTAGAGCCAGACCGGCAGGTACATCGACACCCAGCGCGTGCCGTGCACGCTGAGGCGCTCCTGCTCCCAGCGCACGCCGCGATCATAGCGGCGCACCGACGCCTCGAGCTGGGCGCGGGCGATCGACAGCAACTGGTCTTCCAGGCGTGGCCGCATTTGCGCCACGTCGCGGTCGCGCTTTTCGGTGGTCAGGCCCATCAGGTAAGACGCGTTCCACTTCACCGCGTTTTTGGTGTCGAACGGCAGGATGGTATTGATGATGTTGTTGGTGTTGGTGCGCGCGTCCAGGTTGCCGCGTTCGGCAGAGGATTCCAGCAGCAGGTCGTCGACGGTGAAATCCACATGCCGATCCAGCTGGTACACGTCGGCGTCGTAGTAGGTCTTCTTGTTGTTGTCGCTGCCTTGTGTGTAACGGCGTGTCTCAATCTCGCCCTGGCCGGCGACGTCTGCGCTGACGTTGCCGTCGACGATCATGTACGGCAGGTACACGCCGACGACGTTCTCCGGCGTGAATTGTTCCTTGAATTCCTTCAGCGCAAACAAGCGCCGCTTGTCGACAAACTGGCGGATCCGCGCGACCGCGTCGTCCTTCTTGATATGGAAGGGCAGTACCGCATCGGGCACCGCGCCGTTCGCGATCTGCTCGTTGACGCCCAGCACGTGACGGCACCAGTGACAGCGCGCCGTCATCGCATTCGCGGTATTGATCGTCACCTCGGCGCCGCATCCCGTGCACTTGAACGTCATCAGGCTGGCGGTGTCGGCCTTGATGTCGCGCGCGCCGGACGCAATGACCGTGCCCTTGAGATGGCCGAGGCCGATGCCCAGCCCGAATTCCTCCTCGACCCGTCCGGCATGCCATTCGTTGCGACAGTAGAGGCACACCAGAAGGTCGCTGCCGGGCTTCTGCCGGATGTCGGTCGAGCCGCATTTGGGACAGCGGTTGATGCCATCCTTGAGCTCGGCTGACGTCGTGTCGATGGCGACCGGATCGGACGCCTGCAATTCATCGCGAATCGGTTTGGGTAGCGTAGCCGGGTCGATCGGAACACTGCCGCGCGGCGGCGGCACATCCTGCGGCGAACCCGGACCGGTGAAGGGTGACCCGGGCGGCGGCGTGTTGGTGTTCGACATGGTGACTGTGCCGGTCGCGGCGTTACAGACCCAACGCCTTGGCTTTGAGCGCGTCGTAATCGCCCTGTGTAATCAAGCCGAGATCGAGCATCTCCTTGGCCTGCTTCAATTTGCCGACCGGGTCGGCGGCTGCGGCTGCGGTCGGTGCAACAGGTTGCTGCAAACTGCCGATGCCGCCGAGCATGCCCGATGCCATGCCGAGGCCGACCAAACCTGCCGAACCGCCGTTTTCGCCGGCCGACTGCATGCCTGCCGCAACGCTCGCCTGCAAGTTGGAATTGCCGCGTGATCCGGACAAGGCGTCGGCACGCTGCACGGTCTTGAGCAGCTCGCGCGTGTTCGCGTCGTACTCAATGGAAACGATGGCGGTCTTGACGATGGCAAGGCCGCGATCGGATTTCCACTGATAGGCAGTCTCCACTGCATCGGACAGGCTTTTCGCAAAGCCGATCGAATCCTGCTGCAGCTTGGTGATGCGATTGCCCTTGGCCGGATCGTTCGAATAGAGGCTGAAGGCGGGCGCGAGCGAACCCACGACTTCGTTGAACAGCTGGCTTGCAGCTGCGTTGTCCATGTCGGTGAAATCGAACACCTGACCCGGCTGAAGATAGCTCGCCGGCACGAAGTTCTTCACGAACAGGATCGGATCGACGATCTTCAGCGTGTACGAGCCGCGCGTCACTGCGCCGACCTGCGTATTGAGGAACGCATCGTCCCAGTAGATTTCCGATTGCGTGCCGAAGCGGTTGTCCGGCAGTTCCTTCAGCGAGACGAAAAATGCCGCCTGCTGCGAACCGGGCTGACCACCAAACTTGAAGCGCTCCCAGCTCTGCTTGATCAGCGAGTCGACGAAGCCCCCGCCGGAGAAGATCGACTTCGAGTTGAGATCATCCGATGTCCATTCGTAACCACCTGGCTCCGACGCGAAGCCGGTGAGGCCGCCATCCTGGAACAGCAGCAGTCCATACCCTTCGGGAACGACGATCTTCGAACCATTCGTGATGATGTTCGACGAGCCTTTTGTATTCGAACCGCGTCCGGCATTGGTGCCCTGCGGCACAGCGGCGAACAGCGCAGACGTTGCCGGCAAACCTGCCGGAACGGTGTAGAAGTCTTTCCACTGGTCGGCGAGCGAGCCACCGATTGAACCCACCACTGCTTGAATCAGACCCATGAGTGTTCTCCACGATTCGTGGCCGGCATCGTACCCGCCATGCACGGCAAACGGTAGATTCCCGAATCAACGCCGTGCGGCGTCGGCTGCGCGCCTTTTCGGCCCCGCTTGTCCTACTGCAATCGCTCCGCCGCCTGCGTGGCTGCGCCCTCGAATGCGGCGCCAGTGATGTCTGCCGCTGTCCATCCGCGATCGAGGTCAATGCCGAGCGTATGCCAGTCGTGCGCGTCGATCCGCAGCGGGCCACGCACACGCTCGTGGAACCGCACCGGCAACAGGAACGGGCCAACGTTTCGATAGTCGAGAAACGTCGTATCGACGTGGGCGCCCTGGGTGGATTCGAAGCCGTTCAAGGTCATGTGCACGCGGAAAAGGCGTGACGTTTGCGCATCGATCCAGAGCACCACCTGATCCTGCGAGGACTCGCCAAAGCCTGGTGTCACGGTCGCCAAGACGCGCCTGTACGTGCGTCCGTTCTCGTTTTCGTCAGCGACGCGCGCCATCGCAGTCGCCCGCGCCTTGAAAAAGCTCGGCCCGAAATGGAACATCTGGAAGGCGTCGTTGGTCATCGCCGTTGCGCTGATTTTCACGGGATCACTCTCGCGCTTGCCGTTGTAGTAGACGGCAATGCCATTGGGCGTTCGCACCACCTGCTTTGTCCCCAGCGGTCCTTCGTGATGGACCGAGTAGAGGCCATCACGCGGGCGGTACCGCTCCTCCGACGTCACCCGGAATCCGGCGTCGCTGACGATCGGCTGGATTTTCTGGATCAGTCCGAACCAATGCCCATCGGTGGAAAGATTGATGTCTCCCGGGTAAGCGCGCAGGTCGCCGCCGTGCGCCGCCATGCACGCCTCAAAGATTGCGGCGGCGTCGAGCCCGTCATCGAAACGCGCATTCGTGCCAGTCGGCGGGAACGACGCGCAACCGGAAAGGAGGGTTGCGAAAGCCAGCAGCGTGGCAAGGACGGATTGACGCATCATGATCGTGCTCTCGAGATCGATGAGGAAGGGTAGCGCAGTCGCCACCCGCGGTCTTGTCCGGATGATGGCGATACGTGCGCTTGTGTGCAGGCGGAATCCGGGTCAGGCAAACGGTCAGGGTCAAACCATCGCGAAAGGAAGCACTCAGCCGGACGCCTGTAGTCTCGGCGTGTTGCACGTCGATCCGTGGATGGAGTTCGAATGAGTCGCACGTTTCAATCGCTTCGGAACTACAACTACCGGCTGTGGGCCAGCGGTGCGCTGGTGTCCAACGTGGGCACCTGGATGCAGCGCGTAGGTCAGGACTGGCTCGTCCTTACCGTGCTCACCCATCACAACGCGACCGCGGTCGGGACGGTGATGGCGTTGCAATTCGGTCCTGCGCTGTTGCTGTTGCCGCTGACTGGTTTTTTCGCCGATCACCTGGACCGTCGCAAACTGCTCTTGTTCACCCAGGCCGCTTCAGGCCTGCTGGCCCTGGGCCTCGGAGCGCTGACCATCGCGGGAATGGTCCAGCTCTGGCATGTGTACGGCTTTGCGTTGCTGCTCGGATGCGTCACCGCATTCGACGCGCCCGTCCGCCAGGCTTTTGTCTCCGACCTGGTCAACGATGACGATCTTGCCAACGCGGTCGCATTGAACTCCGCCTCGTTCAACGCCGCGCGAATGATCGGCCCGGCGGTGGCAGGCCTCCTGATTGCGGCAGTGGGGGAGGGATGGCTGTTCGTGATCAACGCCGGGTCGTATGCAGCGGTGCTTGCCTCGCTGTGGATGCTGCGCGTGCACGAATTGCATGCCGAGGCGCGTCCAGCGCGCACGCCTGGCAGCCTGTTGGCCGGATTCGGCTACGTGTGGCAGCGGCCGGACCTGATCGCCGTGCTGGTGATGCTTGGTCTGATGGGAACCTTTGGCTTCAACTTCGCCATCTTCATCTCCACGATGTCGGTCACGGTGTTCCACGGAGATGCGAGCCAGTTTGGACTGCTGACTTCGGCGATGGCTGCGGGCACGATGTGCGGGGCGCTGCTGTCGGCTCGCCGCGCAGTGCCTGGCATGGTGCTGATGACCCTGTCGGCAGCGGCTTTTGGTGGCAGCGTCGCGTTGGCCGCGGTGATGCCCGGCCCGATTCTGTTCGCGGTCGTGCTGTTCTTCGTGGGGCTCGCTGCGCTTACGTTCATGACCGCGAGCAATTCGATGATGCAGCTCACCACAGAGCGCAGTATGCGAGGCCGCGTTCTGGCGCTGCGGATCGCCGTGGTCATGGGCGGCACTCCACTCGGCGCGCCGCTGGTGGGCTGGGTGGTCGATCATTTCGGAGCACGCTGGGCGCTGGGCATCGGAGCGCTATCCGGCATTGCGGCTGCGGCCGTCGCGCTGACGTATCTGATCCGCTATCGCGATTTGCGCTGGTCGCGCGATCGTGGGTGGCCGCGCTGGGTCATCCAGCCCGAGCCGATCGAGTCGGCCGCTGTTGGCGTCGTGGCAGGCGAGCGTGTCAAATGAGTGTGCAGCGGGGCGGGAAAAGATTGCGGCAAGTCTCGAGGCGCAATCCAGTGGACGTCCCATCGTTTTTTTTGCACGACTGAATCAGGGGATCAACGTTGGCGGTGGAAACGACTGACGTGGCGCCGATATCGACCAGCGGGCAGTTGTTGCGCGTGCTCGGCCTCGCATTCGGGCTGGCCGCGCTGATTGGAAACACCATCGGCATGGGCATCCTTCGGACACCGGGGGAGATCGCGAGCCATGTGCACTCGGCGCCGATCTTCCTGCTGGTGTGGGTGCTCGGCGCCTGCTACGCGCTTCTCGGCGCGTTGAGCCTGGCCGAGCTCGGCGCGATGCGACCGCGATCGGGTGGCCTCTATCCGCTGGTGCGCGACGCACTCGGCCCGTTCGCCGGCTTCGTTTCCGGATGGGCCGACTGGATCAGCACGGCAGGAAGCACGGCGGCAGTGGCCATCGTTCTTGGTGAATATGTCGGCCCGTTGATCCCTGTGCTGGAAGGGCATTCAACGATCGGCGCATCGATGGTGGTGATCGGGTTCGCCCTGTTGCAGTGGCGCGGCATCCGCGTCGGCAACATCGCGCAATTGATCACCACGTCGCTGAAGGGCGTGGCGCTGATTGCACTGGCGGTTGCCGCCCTGGTACTGACTGTGCCTGCCGGCAACGCCGCCAACGTGGTGAGTCCGCCATCCGCGATGCCGGTTGGACTCGCCTTGTTCGCGGCCGTCATCGTCGCCTTGCAGTCGGCGATCTATACCTATGACGGATGGACCGGGCCGTTGTATTTCGGCGATGAAATCCGCAACCCGGGTCGCGAGATTCCGCGTTCGATGATCGGCGGCGTGATCCTGGTGCTGCTGATCTATCTCGCGCTGAACCTCGCGTTCCTGCGCGTGATCGGCATCGACGCGATGGCCGGTGATCCCTTCGTCGCCGCGACCATGGCGAGCCGCCTGTTCGGCCCCGGAGGCGATACAGTCTTGCGCATTCTCACCGTGGTGTCGCTGTTTGCGTCGGTCAATGCGTTGTTGCTGATGGGCTCGCGCATTCCCTACGCGATGAGTTGCGACGGCCAACTCCCGCCGCTGTGGAGTCGGGTCAACACCGGCGGCACTCCTCTGCCATCGTTGCTCGCGACTGCTGCGGTCGCACTCGCGTTTATCGTCACCGGAACGTTCGACACGGTCCTAGCGCTGCTGGCGTTTTTCTTCGTCGCCAACTACTTCCTTGCGTTCACCGCCGTGTTCGTCAAGCGTCGAGGCGAACCGGATGCGCCGCGTCCGTTCCGCGTTCCCGGCTATCCACTGGTGCCGGCGCTGGCTCTGATCGGTTCGCTGCTGTTTCTTGTCGCTGCCGTCTGGAGTGATCGCACGCACAGTCTGATCGCGATCGCGCTGCTGGCGGGGAGCTGGCCCGTCTGGCGTGCGCAGAGTGCGTGGATGAAGCGTCGTCTGCCCATAGACGTCTAGACAATGTGTGAAATCTGCACACGCGTCAGGCTCGATCCGCCGATCCATTTCTTCGGAGAACATTCATGAAGTTGATGCCTGCGTTGCTCGGAATTCTGTACCTCACGGGTGTGTCGTCGTCGTTTTCCGCGCTTGCAAACCCCTCGCGTCTTCAGGAGATCAGCGATCCGGACACGCGCGCGTGGTGGCAGGCGACCGAGGTGTTGTCGAACGACGCGATGGAAGGGCGCGACATCGGTTCCGCCGGCTACGATCGGGCGGCGAAGGTGGTGGCGAGGCGATTCGCGGCTGCAGGCTTGACGCCGGCGGGCGATCGCGGAACGTGGTTCCAATCGTTCAAGCTCGACGACTGGACGATCGACAAGGAACGCACGCAGATTGCGGTGGGCAAACAATCGCTGCGACTCCTGTACGACATTTTTCCGCGACTGTCGCCGGGCATGCCGACCGAGGTCGATGCCGCGATGGTCTTCGGTGGTTACTGCGGGCCAGATACATTGGGCGACGCGCGCGGCAAGCTGGTGGTCTGTTACGGCTGGAATCGGGCAGGTCTCACCCGTCGCGCCGATCGCCTGAGGGCGGTGCAGGAGGCCGGTGCTGCAGGGCTGCTCGATATTGCCGACGTCGGGTATGCCGAGGAACCCACACGGTGGCCGATGGCTTATGCGCGCTCGGTGACGCCTGTCGGTGCGCCGGCAGCACCGGCCGATCACCTTCTGCTGGCCACGCTCAATGCCGATGCACTGGAAAAGGTCATCGCGGGTTCCGGCCACGACGCGGCACCGTTGCTCGCGCTGGCCCTCGACGGCAAGCCGTTGCCACGCTTCGACATGCCCGGGAAATTTCGCGCGCATTTCAATGTGCAACACCGCGTGATCACGTCGGCCAACGTGCTCGGCATGTTGCCGGGAACCGATGCGGCGCTGCACGAGCAGGCGGTGGTGATCTCGGCCCATCTCGACGGTTATGGTCGAGGCGAACCGGTGCAGGGTGACGACCTCTACAACGGCGCGCTCGACGATGCCGCGTATGTGGCGCTGCTCGAGCGGTTGGCCGATCGGCGACATGGCGCAGGGTTCCGCCGCCCGGTGCTGTTCGCGGCATTCACCGGTGAGGAAAAAGGCTTGCTCGGCAGTCGCTGGTTCGTGGCGCATCCGACGGTGCCGCTCACCTCGATCGCCGCCGACATCAACCTCGATCAAATCCGTCCACTGTTCCCGCTCGATCTGCTGACGGTGCATGCGCTCGACGACAGTACGCTCGGCGACGCCGTGCGAATCGTCGCGTCCGGCATGGACATCGCGGTTCAACTCGACCCCGAGCCCGAACGCCAACTTCTGCATCGCTCGGATCACTGGCCGTTTATCCAGGCAGGCATTCCTGCGACGGGCTTCGTGTTCGGCTACCGCCCGGGCAGCGATTCGGAACAGCGCTATCGCCACTGGTACCAGGTGCAATATCACCGGCCGCAGGATGATCTGACGCAGCCGATCGATTGGGCCGCTGCCGGCACGTTCAACCGTTTTTTCTACGCACTCGTGGAGGCGGTCGCCGATGGCAATGCGAGGCCTGGGTGGAAGACGGGCAGCCCACCGGCGCCTCGTCAGAAAAAAGACTGACGCCCCGAAACACCGTGTCGATTTCCACGTGTTCCATTCGTCGTAGAGACATCAGATCGATGATGACTGACGTGGCATTCACGAACGGCGACCGCACGAGACTGTTCCCGACCAACCTCGCCGCGAGCCCTTGCACATGGAGAAGAAAACCATGATTCCGACCATCACCACCTTCGGCTGGGTGCCGCAATTTGCGCGTGGCTTCGTCCGCGACCTGCGACCGCGCTGGGCGTTCGAGGAGGTCGGGCAACCGTACGCGGTGGAGCTGATCAAGGACGCGAAGTCGACCGAGCACCGCCGGCGTCAGCCGTTCGGCCAGGTGCCGACCTATCGTGACGACGACGTGGCGATCTTCGAATCCGGTGCGATCGTGCTGCGGATTGCCGAGCGCGCAGGCCAGTTGATCCCGTCGGATGCCCCGGCGCGCATGCAGGCGCTTCAATGGCTCGCCGCCGCACTCAATTCCGTCGAACCGTATGTGATGGCGCTGGCGATCAACGACATTTTCGAAGCGGACAGGGAATGGTCTGCAGCGCGTCACTCCAAAGTGATCGACGATCTCAACCGGCGGCTCGCCGATCTCGAGGCCGCGCTCGGCGACGGACCGTGGCTTGACGGCGACACCTTCACGGTGGGCGACCTGATGATGGTCTCCGTTCTGGGAGGGTTGCGCGGGACCGGTGTGCTCGACGGCTTTCCTGCGTTGAGCGCCTATGTCACGCGTGGTGAAGACCGACCCGCCCACCGCAAGGCAATGGCAGACCATCTGGCCACCTTTGCAACCTGACACAAAGCAATCAACGAAGAGCAAGTCCGCCGTTCATCGCGGGGGTCGTGACCGACGAATCGCCGAACACGAATGATGTCGGGATCGAAGCTGTAGAACCCAGTGCCCGTGCGCGCCTCGCCATCACAGCCGACTTGGGCGGGAGAGGCATTTTGTCGATTGGACTGCGCTAGACTCCGGCGACGGCGCGGGGACCACGATGCAACACGACGGAGAATCTCCGCAGCTTCACACCGACGCGCTGTTCGCGCAGGTCTACGATCGGCTGAAAGCGATGGCCGGGCGCCAGCTTGGCGCCGGGCGGAACACGCTCGATGCGACCGGACTCGTGCACGAGTTGTATCTTCGCATCGGTGGCGATCGCGACCTTGTGTTCGCGCATCCAAACCAGTTCTTCACCTACGCGGCGAGCGCCATGCGGCATTTGCTGGCGGATCGCGCACGTGCGCGCCTGCGTCAGCGCGCGGGTGGCGATTGGTTGCGAACGACGTTGACCGGCAGCGACTGGCGCCTTGCGCTCGATAGCGCGGAACAGGCGCTCGAGCTCGACGATGCGATGAAAAAGCTGGAAGTGATCGACGGGCGCGCCGCGCGCGTGGTCGAACTGGTGTGCTTCGCAGGTCTGGAGCACGACCAGGTGGCCGAAGCGCTCGGCGTCGCGACGCGCACGGTGGCGCGCGACTGGAGCTTCGCCGTCGCGTTCCTCAAGAGCGTGCTCGACGAGGAAACGTGAGGATGGCAGGCGAGCGCGCCGTTCGGCGTTTCCCGGACTCGCCATGAGAACGCCAACCATGACTCTGCGCGATCTGTTCGAGGGGGCGCTCCCGCTCACGGTGTCCGCGCGCGAGGAGTTCCTCGATGCGAACTGTCCGGACCTCGCCGTGCGTGCGCGTGTCGAAGCGATGCTGCGCGCGAGCGCGACCGACGATGAAGCGATATCGAGCGCGCGGCTCGATGGTCTCGCGCGAGCGATCGGTGACGTTCCGGCGGTGCTGCCGGCCGGGAGCCGCATCGGACCGTTCGGGATCGTCCGCGTCATCGGCGAAGGCGGCTCGTCGACGGTGTTCGAGGCGCAACGCGAAGTCGAAGGAGCAAGTCAGCACGTCGCGCTCAAGCTGCTGCGTCAGAGTCTGCTGAGCCCCGACGCGCGGCGCCGTTTCGGGCGCGAGCAACGCGCGCTGATCCAGCTGCAGCACCCGAATATCGCGAGGATGGTCGAAGGGGGTGTCACCGAGGGCGGCCAGGCCTACATCGCTCTCGAACTCGTCGACGGTCAGCCAATCACCGCCTATGCGGACGGCAGGAACCTTGGAGTCCGTGAACGCCTCGGTCTGTTCATGACGGTGTGCAAGGCGGTCGACTCGGCGCACCGCGCGCTGATCGTGCATCGCGACATCAAGCCGTCAAACGTGCTGGTGAATACCGAGGGCGAGGTCAAACTGCTCGATTTCGGCATCGCCAAGTTGCTCGCGGACGACTTGGAACCGGAGGCAACGTTGCTTCAGGCGTTCACCCCCGCCTACGCAGCGCCGGAGCAGAAAGCAGGCGGCGTGATCACGACCGCGACCGATGTCTATTCGCTCGGAATCGTCCTCGGCGAACTGTTGACTGGCGCGCGCACAGGTGACGACGCCAGCCGCACACCGTCCGGCCCGAACGGTGTCGGTCCCGTCGTGCTGGGTGGTCCGGCGACGCGCCGTCGCCTGCGCGGCGATCTCGATGCCGTCGTGACGAAGGCGACCGAGCCCGATCCGGAGCGGCGTTACACGTCGGCGGGTGCGCTGGCGGACGATATCGAGCGCGTGCTCGACGATCGGCCGGTGCGTGCGCAACCGCAGACGCGCGCGTACCGCATGCGCAAGTTTGTTGTGCGGCACAAGGGAGGTGTGGCGACCACGGTCGCGTTCGTGCTCGCGATCCTCTCGGCACTCGGCATCGCGTTGTGGCAGGCACACGTTGCTCGCGACGAGGCGGCGCGCGCGGACAGTCAAACGCGCCGCGCGGAGACAGTGCGCGATTTCCTCGTTTCCATTTTCCAGTCGGCACAGGCAGACGTTCCACGCGAGCGTCGTCCAACGGTCGAGCAACTGGTCGACGACGCCGGCGACAAGCTGCTGCGCGATACCGCGCTCGATGTTTCGGGACGCACCGATCTGCTGCTGACCCTCGCGAAGGTCAGCATCGCGATCGGCGCCTACGAGCGCGCGCATTCCCTGCTCGACCGCGCAGCGCCAGCGATCGAACGGCTGCCTCTGTCGTCGGTCGACGTTCTTCGCACGCGCGTTCTGCGCGCCAATGCTCGTCTCGGTCAGGCAAAGCCTGAGCAAGCGATCGCCTTGCTCGCTCCACTGCGTGGATCGCTCGCGGGGCGTAGCGACGCGGCGGGCGTGGAGGCGTTGCTCGCGCTGGCGGGTGCGCTGTCCGGCGCGAACCGTAGCGACGAGGCACAAGCCGTTGCGAACGATGCGCACGCCGTCGCCGATCGCGTCGCGGAGCAGCGTGGGGAGTTGCTTCTCAGCGTCGATGTGCTGCGTGCGCGCGATTTCATTACTGCGCAGAAATTCGCGCAGGGACTGGCCGTCGCGCGAGAGGCGCGCGCGCGCTGGAAAGCGCAAGCGCGGGAGCCTTCGAGCGAATTGCTTGATCTGATGTACCAACTCGGTGTCGCGGAAGAGTTCACCGGAGATCTGACGCGCGCCGATGCGGCCTATCGCGAGGCGATCGCACTTGCCGAGCGCCTGTACGTGCGCCCGCATCCCGACACGGCCTCGGCGATCGGCATTTACGGCAGCTTCCTTGTCGCACAGGCGCGCTTCGACGACGCGGATCCGTACATCCTGCGCGCGCTGGCGATGCGCCGCGCGCTGCTCGGCGACGCGCACCCCGATACGCTCAATTCGATGGCCGCCCTGGGCCGGCTGCGCGCCGGCCAGATGCGACGCGACGAGGCCCGCGCCGCGGAGGAGGAGGGAGTCCGCATTTGCAAGCGCGAGCATATTCGCCACAACGTCTGCCCGCGCCTGTTCGGTGCGCTGTCGCAGATTCTTGCCGCACAGGGCGACCTTGACGGCGCTCTCGCCAACGCCGACCAGGCGGTCGCGATGCAGCGCGAGTTGACCGGCGAGGGCAGCGCGCAGCTGGCCGGTCCGCTCGGCCAGCTCGCGCGCGCGCAGGTCAAGCGGGGTCGGTACGCCGATGCGTTGGCGACGTCCGACGAATTGCTGGCGATTGCCGCACGGAACGGCAGCGACGAATCGAAGGAAGGGCGCTATGCGAGGTTCCAGCGCGCGTTGGCGCTGTATGGACTCGGCCGCAATCGTGAAGCACTCGATCTTGCGGGCGATGTCGTCGCCGCTCAGAAGCTCAAGACGCCCAACGAGAAGACGACGCTTTTTTCGATGCTCGCGCTGCACGCGCGTGCCTTGTCCCGCGCAGGGCGTCACGACGAGGCGAAGTCGGTTGCAGCCGAGGCGCTCGCGATCGAACGGAAGCCACAACCGCTTGATCCGGTGATCGTCGCGGATCTGCAGCGACTCATGCGCACTGGCCGCGGCGACTGAGCCGGACGTTGCGGCGCAGTCGCGCCAACGGAGTTCTGGAAGAAGGCTTACGTTCCGGCGCCATCGGTGAGCGTTCCATTCGCGATGCATCGTCCGGTTCGACGGCGGCAGCCGGCACGGTCCGTCCAGCTCTGCACCATCTGCCGGTTCTGCGCCGAGTCACCCGACGTCGCCCGCCAAATGAGATAGTGCGTCGATCATGCTGCGGAACCTGATCGATGCCAGCCGTCATCCCCTCCGTTCGAATGCCTGTGTCGCGATTCCTTCAGGCACTCATCTTCGATGTCGATGGCACTCTGGCCAACACCGAGGAAGCCCATCGTCAATCATTCAACGATGCGTTCCGGCTCCACGGGCTCGCTTGGCATTGGACGCCCGAGCGCTACAAGGAGCTGCTCAGGACAACCGGCGGCAAGGAGCGCATGGCGGCGTACGTGTCGACGCTTGCGCTGCCGCAGAGCGAACGTGACCGCCTGATCGCCGACATTCCCCATCTGCACCGCGAAAAAACCGTGCTCTACACACGGCGGGTGAACGCAGGCGATGTTGCGTTGCGAGAAGGAGTCGAGCGTCTGATGGACGAAGCGCAGGCAGCCAACGTGCGCCTTGCGATTGCCACGACCACGTCGTTCGACAATATCGCCGCACTCCTGTCTGCCACGTTGGGGCCGTCCGCGCTCGATCGGTTCGCGGCGATCGGTGCTGGAGATGAGGTGGAACACAAGAAGCCGGCGCCGGATGTCTACCTTGCGGTCCTGCGAAAACTCGACATGTCCGCCGAGAACTGCGTGGCAATCGAGGATTCCGCCAACGGTGTGCTGTCGGCGAAAGCGGCTGGGCTGTTCACAGTCGTCACGCCGACCTACTGGACCGAAGAGGACGATTTCAGCGGGGCAGACCTCGTTCTGCCGACCCTTGGCAGTCACGAAACGGAGCTGCCCGGGACGACTGCAGCGCGGGTCGGCAGGGGAGGCCTCGGTATCGAGCAGTTGGAGGATCAACTCGCAGCCCGCCATGTGGCGCGTCGACGATGAGCGAAAGGATTGGCACGTTTCGGGTAAACGGTGAGCGCGCGCAACAGGCAACGTGTTGTCGATCGGGGCGCGAGCGTGGATGCGACATCGCATGGTCGCCGGACATTGATTTCGAGCGAACAGAAATCGAACGTGCAGATCACGACAACCCGGCGCAACGGTTACGTCGCGCCGGGTTCTCTCATTCAACGACGATGTTGCCCGGTCCGTCGGATCGTCATTGCTCGAAGCCGTTCTTGAAGATCAAGTCGATCGGGTTGGACGGTTGCGCCATCAGCAGCGTGGTGCCGGAGTAGTCGACGAGGCTTGCGCTGATGAGGATGGTGCCGTCGGCGC
>NZ_JBDSWZ010000041.1:0-15155 GCF_039926425.1 Dokdonella sp. | reverse complement strand
TATCATCGGTGGAATTCTGATGGGCGTTGCGGCGATCCTTGCGTTTCGCCCGGGCATTTCGATTTATTCGGGTTTTCGAAAGGTGGGCGAACTCACCGGATGGCGCAAGGCGATCGTGCTGTTACCCATCTGCTTTCTTTCGATCGTGCTGCTGGTTTCGTGAAGCGCCTCACGAACGGGCATGTGACCAGTGCGATTGCGGCCATCGTGCCCGTGGCGGTTGAATCGAGCCAGAATGCAGGTTGTGGAACCGTCGTCCCATTTCTTTGAAAGGAGCTGGATCATGGCTACAGGCACCGTTCGTCTTCACCGCGTGCTGCGCGCCACGCCCGGGAAGGTCTACCGCGCATTCCTCGATGCCGGCGCGATCGCGAGGTGGCTTCCGCCCTACGGGTTCCTCTGCACGGTGCAGCAGTTCGATGCGAACGTCGGTGGCATGTTCAAGATGACGTTCCACAATTTCTCGACAGGGAATGGACATTCCTTTGGCGGCGAGTATCTCGAACTCGTGCCCAACGAGCGCATCCGCTACACCGACCGGTTCGACGATCCAAACCTTCCCGGCGAAATGCAGGTCACCGTGTCACTGAAGAAGGTGTCGTGCGGAACGGAGCTGAGCGTCGTGCAGGAAGGAATCCCCGGCGTCATTCCTGTCGAGATGTGCTATCTCGGATGGCAGGAATCGCTGGCGCAGCTTGCCAACCTGGTCGAGCCGAACATTCCCGGCTAGAGACCGCGTCGACATTCGTCGACGCGGTGAACGCGCACCGCGACGTTTGTTGACCCGGTACGTGGTGCGTCGTTGGAGTTCGGCGTCAGCGCGCCGTTCCTTCGAACGCATCGGCGAAAATCACGTCGTCGATCTGCGGCGAGTAGAAATAGGCCGTTCCCTGAAAGGTATTTGCGCCGACATTGCCTTGCGCTCCGACGAGCACGCTGGTGCCATCCGCGTCGACCGACCAGCCGAATGAATCACCTGGCGTGCCGTCGCTGGCTGCGAAGACATGCGCCTGCGACCAGACGCCGGCGCTGCGTTCGAACAGATAGGCCTCGCCCGGTGCGGGCTCCGGAGCGGGATGATTCGGGTCATCGTCAAATCGCCACTGCCCGACGACCGCGGTGTCGCCGGCGAGTGCAACCGATTGTCCGAACTGGTTCAACGCGACTCCGTCGGAGGCGACGAGTTTCTGCACCTGCTGGCCCGCGCCGCCGGCGAGATCGAATGCGTAGATCGCGCCCTGGTGCGAGTTCGCGCCAATCGTCGCCGCGGGTGCGCCAATCAACGCCGTGTCCGCCGACGCTGCCAGCGAAAAGCCGAACTGATCGCCATTGGCGCTGTCGTCGGGCACCAGTCTTGCGGTTTCGGTCCACGTGCCTCCGACGTTTCCAAACCGGTAAGCGGCACCGGGAAAATAGACGCCTGTCGACGAATAGTCCGCGCCGGGGGCGCCGATCAGAAGCGTGGTGCCGTCGAATGCAATTGCGTTGCCGAACTGGTGGCCGTCACCCGGCGTGCTGTCGCTGCCTTCCAGCAACTGGGTCTGCGTCCACGCGTCGTTCTCATCGAGGAACACGTACGCCGCGCCCTCGGTGCCGTTGGCTCCGCGATTGTGGCTGTTCGCGCCGATGACCGCCGTGTTTCCCGCCAGTGTGACGGCCCACCCGAAATAATCGGTCGCCGTTGGAATCGTCGCCGTGAGTGCGCTGGTCTGCGTCCACGTGCCCGCGACGTTGGTGAAAACATAGGCCGCGCCGATCGGGCCCATCATCGGGTCGAACGCAAAGGGCGCGCCGACCAGCAGGCGATCGCCGGACAACGCCAGCGACCAGCCGAAAAAATCCGACCAGTTCGGGGGCGCCGACGGATCCTGTGTCGCCGTGATCACCTGCGTCTGCATCCAGGCATCGGCCACCTTGGCGAACACGTAGACCTTGCCGGGCCGATAAATCGGCGCCGCTGCGCTGACGAACGCGAGGTCGCCGCGCACCAGCACATCGAAACCGTAGAGGTCGGCGGCTTGGCCATCGTCTGCAATCACTTCCTGTTCCGCCCAATCGGGCGAGCCCGAGATGCGCGTCGGCGGAGGCGCGAACTGAAGCGCGGGTGCAGGCCAACCGGCCCACCGGTTGGCCTGCTGCGATTGGATTGCGCGCGCGTCGGTCGTCGACACGACTGCTGCGAGAAGAATGAGAGCGCTCGGCAACCACGATGTGGATTTCATGAACGATGTCCCCGGTGATGAGTCGGCACGCGCAACGGCGTGCGATCGGTCGAGTATGTTTTGCCCTCGAGCGATGAATCAACACCTTGGCGTGATCAATTTCTATCGTGATGGATGTCCATCATGCGTCGCACGTGTCGACGCACCACCACTCGCGCGCGCGCGAATCGTCGCGCTTCATGCATCGCGCCCTGATTGTGCCGAACGATCGGGGAACGCCTTCAGCGCCGCACGCCAACCCAGTTGGAACCGCGTGCGCGTGTCGAGAGATCCCATGAGGTCGGCGATGCGCCGGCTCAGCGTTGCCGACGAAATTCCCACCTCGTGGGCGATTGCCTTGTCATTGAGTCCGGCGGCAAGCAGCGAGAGCAGCGCATCGGTGTCTGCATCGACAGGCGCCGCGTGCGTCACTTCGCTGACGCTTCCGTCATCGCGGAGCGCGAGCGGCGTGGCACGTTCCCACAGGCTTTCGAACAGGGCGACGAACGCGTCGAGCAATGCCGATGGGCGGACCAGCAGCGTTGGACTGTCCGCATGTTCGAGTGTCAGCGGAATGAAGGCGATATGCCGATCGGCGACGACGAGTTTCAACGGCAGCGACGGAAACACCCGGATTTCCTCGCCGGCACGGATGTCCCAACGCACGTGCTCGAACGCACCCGGCAACGCGAGGTAGTCGTGGTCGATGATACTGCGATAGCGCACGCCACGTGCCCGGGCAAGCGTCTGGTAGTGCTGGTCCTCTTCGCAGGGAATGTCCAGTCGGGATACCCGCAACGGCGGGCGCACCAGCGAGACGACCTCCTTGCGCGCCAGCTGGTGCATGCGCTCGAAGTTCTGGCGCTCCGCGTCCCGGTTGGTGATCAGCTCAATCACCGAATCGTGGTCGGGCACGACGGCTGCGGCGCTTCGCTGCTTCTTGAGTTCCGGAATGGCGGCGCGCGCGCGCTCGAGATGGGCCTGGCCGCGATGGATGAGCGCCTCGACCGCCAGTTCCGGCGATGCGGCGATGTAGCGGCGTGGTCGCTCCGGCGAATGCGTGGCCAGCGCGCGCGCCTCGATCGCGTCGAGCAGGCGCTGCACCTTGCGCAACGGCAGCGCGAGCGAACGCGCGACTTCTTCCGCAGTCGATGCGATACCGGTCAGCAACGCACGGTAGACGAGTTCCTCGTCGGCGCTGATGCCGAGCACCGCGAGAGGACGAAGACGGGACGACTCCCCACGCGAAACATTCATCATGGACCTCTGGTTCGGAAAGACGCGCACGATCTGCGAAGAAGGATTGAGCACGGTGCGTGCGGAGATCTGCAAGACGCGTCGCGCGGGAGCGGCGGCGCGTTGCAAACATTCGCCGCGTGGCGTTCAGCGGTTCGGGTCCGCACTGAATGCGCGCACCTCCTGCGGGCAGCGACACGCCGCTGCGATCTTCGCTGCCCATTCCAGTGCGACGCTCCGGCTGGAAACGTCAACGACGGTGAAGCCGCCAATGAAATCCCTGCGGCCCGGGACCGGCAGGTCGTTCACCGTGCCGTCCGTGGAGACGACGCGTGCATCGGCAGGATCCCCGAGCCCGCCGCCGAAAACGAAGACGTCCGCCTCTTTTGCCTGCTGGATCACGGCGTGTGCGGCCTTGGCGACCTCGTGCAACTGCGCGTCGGGAAACGTCATTGCGCCGTCGTTGAATGAAATCAGATAGAGCGTCACGTCGTCCCGCCTTTTCCTGGCCGGCCAGCTCGGCGGCCTTCGACTCACACGACGAACATCGCGGCGTGAAATCGACAGGCGACCCGATCAACCTGCCGATCCCTATCGAATGGGCCACTGCAGTGCACGCAAGGTCAGTCTGCACCACGACTTCGCAGGTCACGTAAGATGCTGGCGGATTTCGCCGTCAATGATGCTCGCTGAAGCATTACCGCACCCGCGTGTGGCGGGACCGTTGGATCACAGCGTCTTTGGAATCGAACGCGATGAGCGTGCATCTCTCCGAGCACGATGGGTTGCTTGAAATCACCGCGTTGATCGGCTGGCCGCAGCGCTGCGTGTATGGCGCGCTCGCGCTGGTCCCGCTGCTCGCGCCATACGAACTGATTATCGGCGTCGCCTGGCGATCGTACTGGAATCCGTTTTTTGTGTTCGCCGCAGCGGTGTCTGTTGGCGCCCTGGTGGTGAGCGCGCTGCTCATGCTGATTGCGTTGGGCGGACGCGATCGACGGACCACCATCGATACGAAAGCCGGGAGGGTGTCATTCGTCGAGTGGTCGCCTGTTGGTCGCGACAGAACCCGCGCGTTTCCCGTCGGCGCGCTCAGGAGCTTCGATGTTCGTACGCATGGATGGACCGATGGTGACAGCTACTCGCTGGATTTCCACTGGGCGGGAGGACCCTCGTTTGCAGTGGCGTCGTCGCTTTCCCGCGAGGAGATCGAAGGTTGTCGCGCAACCGTGGCTGCATTTCTGCAACGACACTGACCTGCTTCGGCGACGGTCGAGACAACAGCGGAGCCAGCAGCAACGCCAAACCTCGCGGGAATCGAAGAGGCCGGAGATCGTACAATTGCACTCGCAGGCACGCATGCCGTTGCTGCATCGCAGCCCTGCCGGATGTGGCACTCTTCCGCGGACTTGCGGGGAGATCACAGCACATGGACAGCCACGTGTGGCAACGCATCCGCGGCCTGTTCGACCGCGCGGTCGATTTGCCGGCCGACGAGCGCGCCGCGTTTCTCGACGCAGCATGCGCAGATGAGCCCGCGATCCGACGTGAAGTCGACGCCATGCTGCGCGCCGATGCGCAAGCGGCTGCGTCATCGGCACTGGTCCACGCCAACCCTGAACTGGTCGATGCGCTGGGTGAACAGGCGCATCAGCGGGAGCGCGATGCACTGATCGGGCGACGGGTCGGTGCCTGGCGTCTGCAGCGCGAAATCGGGCGCGGCGGCATGGGCGCGGTGTACCTCGCCGAGCGCGACGACGGCGTGTACGTACAGCGGGCCGCGGTGAAACTCGTACGCGCCGGCTGGGATGCGGACGCACTGCTGCAGCGGTTTCGCGACGAGCGGCAGATTCTCGCGACGCTCCATCATCCGAACATCGCGCGTCTGCTCGACGGCGGTGTGACCGAGGAGGGCAAGCCGTTCCTGGTGCTCGAATACGTCGACGGTTCCACGCTCGCCGCGTATTGCGATGGCGCGCGCCTCGGGGTCGCGCAACGGCTCGCGCTGTTTCTGGCGGTGTGCGATGCGGTCGCACATGCGCATCGCAGCCTCGTCGTGCATCGCGACCTGAAGCCCTCGAACATCCTCGTCGATATGGACGGCCAGGTGAAGCTGCTTGATTTCGGAATCGCAAAGCTGCTTCAGCCCGGTGCGGCCGGCGTTGCAACAGCGACGGCGCTGCGCGCGTTCACGCCCGAATACGCCGCGCCGGAGCAGATCCAGGGCCGCCCGGTCACGACAGCAGTCGATGTGCATGCGCTCGGATTGTTGCTGTACGAATTGCTCACCGGCCGGCGGCCGTATGGCGCGCAAGGATCGACGCCGGCGGCCTACGAGCAGGCGATCCTGACGCAGGAGCCACAGCGACCGTCGCGGATCGCGGTGCAGGAGGACGATCAAACCGCTGCGTTTGCGCACGCACGCAGTCTGCTGCCGGCCACCTTGCGCGCGCGTCTTCGCGGAGATCTTGATGCGATCGTGCTCAAGGCACTGCGCAAGGAGCCCGAGCAGCGCTATGCCTCGGTCGAGGCGATGGCCGATGACGTGCGTGCGTATCTTGCGCAATCACCGGTGAAGGCGCGGCGTGGCAATGTCTCCTATCACGCGACGCGCTTCCTGCAGCGACATGCGCTCGCAACCGGGTTCGCAGTGGTCGCGCTGCTGTCGCTGGTCGGCGGTTTGGGTGTCGCGGTCTGGCAGGGACGCGTCGCGCGCGAGCAGCGAGACGTGGCGCAGTCCGAGGCGCGCAAGTCCGATGCGGTGGTGAACTTCCTGACGGGCGTGTTTGCCGACGCGGATCCGGCCAATACCGACGGTCGCAATCCCACCGCAACCGATCTGCTCGCGCGAGGAGTCGCCGGGATCGACGCGCAGACCGATCTCGATTCCGCGACGCGCTCCGCGTTGCTGGTCGCGATGGGCCGCGCGCACTCCGGCCTCGGCGATGGCAAGGCGGTACAGGCGTTGATGGAGCGTGCGCTCGATGCCGCAATCGCGAGCGGATCGCTACGTGCGCAAATCAACGCACGCATCGCGCTTGCGTCGGCGATGTCGACCAACAGCCGCTATCAGGACACGCTCGAACAATACGGCGTGGTGCGCCGGATGATCGAGGACAACGGCATCGACGAACCGCTGCTGAGCGCGCGCGTGGATTCATCCACCGGCATTGCGCTCAGCAACCTTGATCGCGCCCAGGACGCGTGGCCGTATCTCGAACGGGCCTACGCAGTGCGCCTGCAACGCGAGGGCGCGGTATCGGAGGACGTCGTGCAGATGCTGCCGGTGTCGAGCGTCGTGCTGAAGGCACTCGGGCGCACGTCCGAAGCGATCCGCCAGATCGAAACCAGCTATCACGCCGCGCAGGCGACGACCGATGTGCCGCTGGCGCGCCGTGCGCTGATCGCGCATGCGTACTCGCTCGCGTTGGACGGCGCAAAGCGCTATGAAGAATCAGAGAGGCTGTGTCGCGAGGCGCTCGATCTCGTCGACACGATCTACGGCAAGGGCGACGCGCGCACGGTGCCTGCGATGATCAGCTGGGGAGTCGCGCTGCGCAATCTCAAGCGCTATCCCGAGGCGGTCGCGGTGATGGACAGCGTGCTCGCGCTGGAGCGCAAGCATCTGCAGCCGGACCATCGGCGCATTGCCGAGATTCTCGTCAACGTCGGCTCGGCGCACGCGCTCGCCGGCGACAACGCCGGCGCGATTGGCTATCTGCAGGAAAGTCTCGCGGTTTCGGAGCGCCGCAACGAATCGACCGGCCGCGCCTCGGTGCGCGCAATGTCAGCCATGGCGACTGCGCTGGAAGGAACGGGCGACTATGCGCATGCGCTCGACTACGCGTCCCGGGTATTGCCGTACACCGAAGGCAAGGGCGCGCACTTTGCGGGTCCTGCAGCGGCTGGTCCGCGCTTGCAACATGCGCGCCTGCTTCTGCGAATGCAGCGCATGCCCAGCGATTGCGCGCCCCTCGATGCCGTGCTCGCCATCGCGAAAGCGAGTGACGCCGCGCGGATCGAAGCGACCATCCTCGCTGCTGCATGCGCGGCTGCGAACGGGCGCAGTGCGGAGGCGCAGCAGAAACTGTCCCTGTTGCCGGCGCAGCCCGGCGCGCTGGAGGGCGTCAACCCCTACGCGGTCGGGCTGCTTGCGCACTTGCGCGATGGAGGCTAGCGGCAGCGTCGTTGCGGCGCGCGCAGTGAGCGCACCCTGGCGAGGTCCGACGCACGACGCCGATCGACCACCACGCAGCACCCCGGTTCCCGCTCCTTGATCGTGGCGCTTCATCCGAGCAAGATCCGGGCGACGATTCCAAGGCTTCGTTTGGCGGCATGGGCGACATCGGGCTCACGCACATCGCGCTTCCCGTTCACTCGCTGGAAGCGAGCATTGCGTTCTATGCGCAGTACGCCCGCATGACGGTCGTGCATCGTCGCCCAGGCGTCGCATGGGTCAGTGATCGCACCCGACCCTTTGCCATCGTGCTCATGGAAACGGCCGGCGAGATCAAGCCCCTGCTTCCCATGGCGCACCTGGGTGTTGGCGTGTCGTCGCACGCGGAGGTGGATCGCCTGTCGAACCTCGCGCGCCACAAGGGCTGCCTGGCGTGAGAGCCGGAGCAGATGGATCCGCCTGTCGGCTACTGGGCGCTGATTCGCGACCCCGACGGACACACGCTCGAGATTTCCCATGGACAGGATCTCGAGGCCATTGTCGCCGCGCCGCAATAACGTCGGCGACGGCCACCACGACCGGTCAGGTCGGATAACACGAATAGAGCGCGACCTCTTCGAAGCCATCGGCGAACAGCAGGTCGCCGGCAGCGTATTCGAACGCGCCAATGTCCGGGGCGTTGCCAGCCACCCGCTGATAGATGCCGGTCATTCCAAACGACGGTGTGAGCGTTCCGCCGCGCTGGTCGCACAGCGTGTTCAACGGATTGCTGCCGGCATTGATCGCAGGGCTGCCCGGCTTCAGTCCGAGCAGGTTGGTCTGTCCACCGTAGTTGCCGAACACGTTCAACATCGGATCGGAGGTGAGCGTGCCGGCCGGCAGTGTCAGGCTGGAACTCATGACGAGATTGGCGCTGCCGTCGATCGTTCCGAACCCTCCGACGTCGTGTGCGACGCCGCCCTGCGTATTGCGCGCAACGATCGAGCTGACCAGCGTGAGTTGATGCGTGCCTTCCATCATGACGCCGGCCGCAATGGTTGCCGTATTTGCATGATCGCTCACGTTGAGTGCGATGGTGCTGTTGTGGATCGTCAGCGATCCGATCACTTCGATGCCTGCGGCGAATCCCGTGGCATGGTTGGACGCAATGGTGCTGTTGCGGATGCGGAAGTCACCCGGGCCAGTGCCCCCGCTGAACAACGCGAGACCGCCACCGTAGGCTGCGGTGTTTGCGTTGATCGTCGATGATCTCAGTGAGGCATACCCCACCACGCTTACGCCACCGCCGTAACCGAAGCCGGTCGCGCGGTTGCCTTGCACGGTGCTGAAAAGCGAATAGACACCGTACGAGGAGAAGACGCCGCCACCGTAGGAATAGCCGCCCGTATTGGCGAGCGCCACATTGCCGCTGACCGTGCTGTACAGCAGATCCACCTGATCGTCGGACCAGATGCCGCCACCCAGCGCGGCGCTGGAGCCGGTCGCAACGGACGAACAATTGCTGACCGTCACGGCAGTCAGCGTGATGTGCCCGATCGAATAAAGGCAGCCGCCTTTACCGGCGGTTGAACGCCCGTTCGCAAGGGCAATGCCGGTCAGTTCCAGATGACCGCCGGAGCGGTGTTCGATGATGCGGCTCGCGTCGCCACCGTTGATCGTCACCGTCGGCTGCGGCCTGCCGCTGACGATCGCCGGCGTGGCGACCAGCTGCAGCGAATCGGTGTCCGGGTCGGTCAGCGCGCCAGTCGTCAGGGTAATGGTGCTGCATTGCAGCTGCCTGAAATCGATGATGGTGTTGTTGCGTGCGTCGAGCATCGCCTGACGCAGGCTGCCGGGCCCGCTGTCGGCACAGTTGGTAACCACGAGATTGCTGCCGGCGGGTGTCGGGCCGGCGTGGGTCTGGCGGGGCGCCGCGGGCAGATCGCGAATGCGCATGGGTGTCGCAGCAGCCGCGCCAGAGCCGTCGGTGAGCACAACGCCGGCGAGTGCCAGGGCCAGACTGCGCGCGAGCGCATTGACGGCAGTGGATCGATTGGATGTGCGCATGGCAATTCCCTGGTGGTGTGCCTTCTAGAACGACACAGCGCGTCGGGTTTGGACATGTCGCCGCAGACGCCTGCCTCACTCGACGGCTTCGACACCGGGCTCGAAGATCGCATCGCCTTCTGCACCCGTCGGATACCGACTGTGCGTCGGGTCGCAGGGCGTCGAGCGCCGATGCGTCAGCTCCCGGTCCGCCGAAAGCCGTATTTCGCCGCGATGGTGTCGATCAACGCACACGCCCTGTTTGGATCCTGCTGCATCAGCAATCCGACCGGTTCCATCTCCTTGCCGAAGGTTTGCCAGCCATCGCGGGACCCGTTTGCGGCTTGCGCATGCGTCTGGAACGATTCGGTGAGCCACATCGAGCGTCGCGCCGACTCCGCCAGATCGCAGCCCGTTTTCGGCGGGTGCCTGCCTTCGGCCTCGACGACCGCCAGCGAACGCACGCCTTGCGCGGCAAGGTCCACGTTGTAGTCCTTCGCAAGTGCGTCGTATGCGGTGCAGGCTTCGTCATACTTTGCATCGGCCAGTGGCTGGCCGACAGCGCCAAGCCGCTCGTTGAAACTGCCGACACGACGATAGTTGGCTTCGTAGCCGCGCGGATCCTTCAATGGATCGGGCAACGCCGCCTGCAGTTTCATGCCGAACTGACTGAGCGCCATCATCCGGTTGAAGGCGTCGTCGCGCGTACACGCTGCGTACGAGAGGGACGGGCCGGTGAGCGCGGCAATGCCGAGCAGTACGACCCTGGCAGCAGACGAAAATCGTGAATTGCGTGCGTTCATCGCGTGACCTGGATTGAGGTCGGCACAAGCATCGCCGACACGAGGATGGAAGAGAGGATGGAGGCGGTGTCCACGGTCGTCGGTGACGGCTTTGCAGAACCCCGGGTGCATGGAGAGATGGGCAGTGATCAGTGGTCAAACACCGATACCATGGAAAACCGGACAGCGGAGCGCGCAGGTTGGCGCAGCCGGCGCGCGACGTCGCACCGGCGGGCGGATCCGGCAAGATGATGATTCCCTGATCCTCGCCGACGCCGCATTTCTTTCAAGACGGGACAACGCCATGCGAATGATCGTGACCCTGCTCATCGGTTTCAGCCTGTCCGCCTGCAACGGTCTGCAATACCAGCAAGACAAGCGGATGGTGAATTTCCAGGTCACCCAGCGTGACTTCGATGCGATCGCCGTCGTCACGTTCAAGCAGATCGATGCCAAAGGCGACATCGCCACCATCGTGGCGCCGGCGTCTCTCGATCCGCGCGCACGCGACGCCCTGCGGCGCGTCCATCCGATCGTTGCGACCGCGCCAGGCGCTGCGAATACGCTTCCGGCGGGCTACTTTCTGGTGCGCCAATTCAGCGTGGAGGAGGGCGAGGCCCACCTCGACGGGCAACTGGGGCCGGTCACAGCGCGCATGACCGCGGCCAACATTCCCGATTGCGGAAAGGAATATTCGATCGTGTTCACGATCGAAGGTGGCGATTGGGTGAATCACGCCTACAAGGCGTCAAGCTGCGCCGAAAGTCGCCACTGGGTACCGGCCGACGACCCATCGCCTGCGGCGCGCTGACCGGAGTTGCCGAAACGCGGCGTCGTTCCAACGCGCGCGCACCATTGATGGTCGTCGGTCTCGTCAGTCGAAACCGTTCGCGAAGATGATGTCCGGATTGCGTTCGACAGCACCAATGTCGGTGGTGGCGCCAAGCGTTCGCGCGAACCCGGAACCGCGCTGATCAGTGGTTGATCCGAAGGTGTTGTTGCCATGATCGATCGCCTGGCTCCCCATCAGCGGTTCATGCGTCCGTGTCGGACCTCCACGATTCGCGAGCGGTCCCAGTTTCGGATCCGTGGTCGTGATGAGTCCGGCAGAGGGAGGGGCGTTGCCGACTGACACACCCACCAGATTGTCAGCGCCGGTGCTGGTGCCGGTCAGCCGCAAATCGGAATCCAGGTTCACTCGGGTATTGCCGGAGACGATGGTGCTTTGAAGGATCGCCGGACCCGACACGGACAGCCCGGCGGCCGCCCCGAACGTCGTCGACATGGACTGGTTTCCCGTGACGGTGCTGGAATAGATATGAATCGCGCCCGGCGTCGTTCCCGACAGCACGTTCGTGACCACACCGGATTCTCCGCGTTCAGACGTGTTGCCCGAAATGGTCGAATTGTCGATCGAGACCAAGTCCCCGCCGGTCGTTCCGAGATACGCGCCGCCGGCTCGCGCCGATGCCGCATTGCCGGCGATCGTCGAATGCGTGACGGTGACCTGGTTGACGAAGATCGCAGCAATCCCGCCCGCGACACCGGTCGGACCGCTTGCAGCGCAATCGCTGACTTCGCTGTATTTCATCGAAAACGGCCCTTGCCCGACAAAGATGCCGCCACCGGTGGACTTGGTCGCAGAGTCCTGTGCAACCGCCCGCGAGTGAGTGACGGTGCTGTTCGCCAAACCCACACTGACACGCGCAAAAATACCGCCACCTTGAGCCTCCACATTGGCCTGCGTGGAGACCGCCGTGCAATCCGCGACTGAAACGCCACTCGCTTGATCGGCCGGGCTGACAAGATTGCCCAGATTCACCGTTCCGTTGGAGTAGATGCAGCCGCCGCGCGTGCCTGCTTCGGTCGCCGCTGGCGACACCACTCCGCCGCTGATCGTCATGCCGTAGAGATTCAGAACGCCAGTCCCTTCGTGACGGATCACGCGCCCGTACTTGGCGCCGTTCGTGACTGTCAGACGCGACCGGCCGGCGCCGCTGATCTTCAGATCGTCGGCCGTCACGACCAATGAACCGGTGGACAGCGAAATCGTGCTGCAGCTGAGTCCGGTTGCGTCGACCGTGTCGCCGCTCATCGCGGCAGTGATCGCTGCACGCAGGCTGCCACTGCCGGTGTCATTGCAGTTGCTGACGACCTGTGTTGCCGCGCTTGCGCTGCCGGCGGCGGCTGCAAACGCAAGAGCGAGCGCTGCGGCGAGTGCAGTTCGTGCATCGGGTCTGCGCAGGCGCGAGAGGCCACCAGGGCGGTCATTGGGCTGGTTCATCGATTCTCCTCACGCAATGAGCGTGACTGACGTGGGTAGGGATGCTTTTGAAAACAGAACCATGGAATGCACGCGTCAATGGCGGGCCGGTTCGGTATTCACATCATCGGGGACGTGAAGTCCCGCTATGGGTCCGTTACGCGAGATCGCCTCGAAAGCGGACATTGCGGTTTTGTCGTCCGGCGCGGCTGGTCGGTCGGGATTTTCGTTGCCCGTTGCCCGTTGCCCGTTCAGAAGTGCGGGCGACTGCCGCACGTGCGCCACCGTGCGGCGCAATACGCCTCCCCAACGCACGGCGCGTCGATTAGGATGCGCCGCTGACCGGGGATCGGGTCACGACTGGGGAACCACATCATGAAGCGAACCAACCGGATTATTGCCGGCCTCCTTGCCATGCTCGCAGCGAACGCGCTGCACGCGGCGGAATTTGCAGGCGCCGGGGTCGGCCCCATTCCCGATCACAACGCGTCCGGATCGAACATCACGTTCAGCGTCTCGGGATTCACCCAGCCGGTCGCGCAGGTTCGTCTGCGGCTTGCTCTGACGCACTCGTTCGTTGGCGATCTGCGCGCGACACTCCTGTCGCCCGGCGGTACTGCGCGCCTGGTGATTTTCTCGCGTCTGGCCTACCGCGCCGCTTCATCCGTCGGGCGAGGATCCAATTTCTCCGGTACCTATCTGTTCGACGATGCCGGCACCGATCTGTGGGCAGCGGCCGAGCTCGCCGGATCCGGCAACATTCCTCCGGCAAGCTACCGCGCGAGCACGGGCGGAGTCTCAAGCGAGGACGGGACGCCGAGCGATCACGGCGGCTGTTCCACGTCGTTGACCGCTGCGTTTGCAGGGCTCGCGCCCGCGGATGCGAACGGCACCTGGACGCTCAACATTGCCGATCTGTCTGCGGGGGACGCCGGTCTGGTCTCGAGCGCTCAGCTGGGCATCCTCGATGCCAGCGATGCACTCTTCCGATCGGGCTTCGACCCTTCGACGATCGGCTCGTGCAAGCTGGCATGGTTCGACCTGACGGGTTCAGGGCGCAGCAGTTACGTGCTGGTGCGCAACATCGGCGGCGGCCCGGGCGGCGTTGTGACCTGGTTCGTGAAGGACAACCATGTGGCTGCAGGTGGCGCGGTCGACAGCTTCGCTCTCGGTCTCTCGACCGATACGTTCCTCACCGGTGACTGGGACGGCGACGGCATCGGCGATGCGGCGGTCTGGCGTGCGGGCGATTCGGCGCAGTTCATCGTCCGGCGGTCGAGCCGTCCGACGCGGTTGCTGACGCAGGCATTTGGACACACGGGCGACGACCCCAGGCACGTGGGCGACTACGACGGCGATCGCCGCTCCGACTTCGCAGTGTTTCGCAGTGGTGCGCAAGCGGGCGATGCGTCGAAGACGTTGGTGAAGCTCAGTGCCGGTGGCGCCGACCGCACTCTTGTCACCGGCGAAAACGGCAGCTTTGCGTCCGGCGGAGTCGACTACACCGGAGATGGCATCGCCGACATGGCGATCCAGGCCAATGCAGGATCGGGGGTTGCAAGTTTTCGCATCTTCAACGGAATCGACGGTGCTCCGGAGGGCTCATTCAATTTCGGAACGCCAAGCGACATCATCGTGACGGGCAATCAGTTCGGAGACGAGCTGGCCGACATCACCATCGTTCGCGGTGCGGGCGGGCAGCTCAATTGGACAACCCGCGACACAGGCAGCGGAATTGGACAGCCTGCCGTGGCTTTCGGACTCAGTGCGACCGACTTCGCGCTCTCCGGCGACTACGATGGCGACGGCCTGGACGACTACGCCGTATGGCGACCCAGTGCGACCGAAGGACAATCAAAGTTCGTCGTTCGCCCCAGCACCGCCCCTGCCACGACAATCGAGATTCCGCTTGGAAAGAATGGCGACTTTCCACCAGGCAATAACCGCGTGCATTGACGGAAGACTGCGTGGCCCCGCTGGCGGCGCAACGGACAGTAAAATGCGCAGCCCGTCCGCTTCGTTCCGCAGCGAGAGGAGACCGCCGTGCTTGCCGTGTTCGACAAACTCCAGCTGAAGCACCAGCGCGAGATCCTCGTGGTGAACGCGCCCGCGTCGTTCGAGTCCCAAGTGGAAGCGCTGAAGGACGTGAAGGTGCTACGCAATCCGAATACGGCAACGGCGTTCGGGTTCGCGCTGGCGTTTGCGACCAGGCAACGAGAAGTCGATGCGCTGTCGAAGGTTCTCGCCGCGAAATCCGACGGCGACGCGGTGCTGTGGTTCGCGTATCCGAAGGGCACGTCGAAAAACTACACGTGCGACTTCAATCGCGATACCGGTTGGGCAGTGCTGAAGCGTCTCGGTTTCGATACGGTGCGTGCGGTCGCCATCGATGAGGACTGGTCGGCGCTGCGCTTCCGTCGCGTGGAATTCATCAAGCCAACGAAAGCGCCATCGAGCCGTTAGTCTTCACG
>NZ_JBDSWZ010000040.1:0-3964 GCF_039926425.1 Dokdonella sp. | reverse complement strand
TCCATTGCCCGCTCCACGTGCTTCCAAGGGAGCCAGTCGAGAATACGGAACGCGCAAGAATCATCGGACGCACATGCAGAGCGCGGTTGCTCGCTGTTCCGATCAGCCAGGCGCGGGCGCGCGTGGGCGAGATGAGTTCGATGTCCAGCCTCGGTCCCGACGCGGCAACCGGTTTTGCGCCGATCGGTGAAAACATCGGGTCCCCGTTGGACAACTGCACCAGGGAAACAGTGGCAATTGCGCCATTCAGGCGCGCACTGCCGAATGACCACGTGGTCGCGCCCGTTTCGGAAAATCCGTACAGACCGACCGCGAGCTGGCCATCTTGCCATTCAAAGCTGGCGCCGCTTCCCGGACTGGCCGGACCGGTTTCCGGGCTGCCCTCGGACCACCAGAATCCGTTTTCGGGACGCGGCGCTCCATCCACCGAGCCGGTGTCGAGCAGCTGGAATCCGCGCAGGGTGCGTGCGCTGCCCTTGCTCGCGAAAATTCTCGTGCGGTAGACCTTGCCCGGCAGCAAGGCCATGCCCAGATTCGTCGCGAGTTCCGCGCGCAGGTGGAACGCTCGCGGATGCGCCGGATCACAACCTGTCTCAGGCGAGTGAAGTTCGACGCTGATGTCGGTGCCGTCGAGTGTCATGCCCTGCAATGTAGGGGCGCACGCGCCCGCGGCAGTGCCTTGCAAATCGAGCGTCCGCATCGGTTGAGCGGTGCCACCCGGAGTGGCGTCGAACCGGATACTGAGCGTGTCGACGGCCATGTCGGCGCAGCGGGCATTCGCGCAGAACATCGACGCGGCGGCGCAAAGAAGGACGGCCAACCCATAGCTCCGGGGAAGCATTGTTGTGCGGCGCAGTAACATTTGCCGATAATGCGCGCTTGCCCACGTTCCGGGCAAGCCACTCGAGCGCGAAACGTCCGTTCCAAGGCGCAACGCCGACGACCGGAACAGGGCGTACGACCAGTCGCGCGAACGCGGTTCAGCGCGCCGTGCAAGACCATCCGACGTGTCCACATTTTTCGCGCGCTCCAAAGTGCGCGTACGGAGTCTCTTTCCATGAGCAAAACCATTGCGGTCATCCGCGGCGACGGCATCGGGCCGGAAATCATGGACGCGACCCTGCGCGTGCTCGATGCGCTGTCAGTGGGCCTTGAGTACGAATTTGTCGAGGCAGGGCTCGTTGCTCAGGAGAAATTCGGCACCTTGCTTCCGCAGTCCACGCTCGACTCGATCGCACGACACCGCATCGCCCTGAAGAGTCCGCTGACGACACCGGTGGGCGAGGGCTTCAGCTCGATCAACGTCGAGCTGCGCAAGCGCTTCGATCTGTACGCGAATGTGCGCCCGGCGATTTCGTTTCCCAACACGCGTTCGCGTTTTCCCGAAAACGTGGATCTGGTCACCGTTCGCGAAAACACCGAGGGTGCTTACATTGGCGAGGGTCAGGCGGTCTCTGAAGACGGCGCCACCGCAACCCTGACCCAGCGGATCACGCGTCATGGTTCCGAGCGGATTGTTCGCTATGCCTTCGATCTCGCCCGCCGCACCGGCCGTCGCAAGGTCAGCATCGTGCACAAGGCGAACATTCTCAAATCGACATCGGGCCTCTTCCTCAAGGTGGCGCGCGAAGTCGCTGCGGGTTATCCCGAGATCGTGTGCAACGAGTTGATCGTCGACAATTGCTGCATGCAGCTGGTCATGGTTCCGGAGCAGTTCGATGTGATCGTCACCACGAACCTGTTCGGCGACATTATCTCCGATCTGTGCGCCGGCCTCGTCGGTGGGCTTGGCCTTGCACCGGGAGCCAATATCGGCGCGGACGCGGCGATTTTTGAAGCCGTACATGGTTCGGCGCCGGACATTGCAGGGAAGGGCATCGCCAATCCGTGCGCATTGCTGCTCGGTGCGGCACAGTTGCTCGATCATCTGAATCAGGGCGACAAGGCACTCCTGTTGCGCACTGCGATTCGCGCCACGCTGGAAGCGCGCGATCGGGTCACACCCGACCTTGGTGGCAGCGGCACGACCAGCACGTTTGCCGATTCGATCATCTCACGGCTGTTCAACTGACGTCGCGAGCGTCGAGCGTGCGCTTCGCGAAGTCGTGATCGAGAACAAGGATGCGTCCTCTACCCGGTCGATACCCGCGTGAAAGGCCCGCATGCACATAGGTGATCGCACGCTCGACAGCGCACTCCAGCGCATCGCCGCGCGCCAGGCCGGCGGCGATCGCCGCGGAAAGGGTGCAGCCCGTTCCGTGGCCTTCCCCGCGAAGGCGTGGATGGCGGAACCATTGTTCGCCAGTTTTCGTCAGCAGAAGATCTGAAAGCTCCCGGCTTGCAAGATGTCCTCCCTTCAGGAGTACGGCTCGCGCTCCCTGCGCAAGCAGATCTTCTGCGGCCTTGCGCATGTCCGATCGCGTCCGGATCGACCGATTCAGAAGACTCCCTGCTTCGGGAATGTTCGGTGTCCACAGATGCGCCCGACCAAGCCAGTGTCGCAACAGCGCGGCAGGCAGATCGTTGCCGCCGAGACGAGCGCCGGTCGTTGCGACGAGTACCGGATCGAGTACGACCGGGATGTCTGGATAACGATCGAGGGCGAACGCCACCGTCCGCGCGATCGACGGTGTTGCGAGCATCCCGATCTTTACGGCGCCAACGCGAAAATCGTCAAGTACTGCGCTCATCTGCGCGGTGACCACGGCCGACGGAACGCGGTGGACGGCGGCAACGCCCCGCGTGTTCTGCGCGGTGACCGCCGTGATCGCGCACGTGCCGTGAACCCCGAACGCTGCGAAGGTGTGCAGATCCGCCTGGACCCCTGCGCCACCTCCGGAATCGGATCCGGCAATCGAGAGTGCCACTGGCCGGACAATCGGGAGCGGAAAATGTCGGGTCGGTTGTTTTTCCGCAACACTGTTCCTGGAGGAAATTTCTTTCATTGGTTGCCAAATGCCGTTCATTGCACAGGAAAATCCGGAAGCCGCCGCCGCCCCGGGCGCCGGACGGCTTGACATGTGTTGCGTTTTCGCCAATGCTCCGCGACGAATTACACCACAACTCTTTCGACCACCGCAGCCAATGGCCATGCAGCGGGCAACAGCAGCAAGAGCAGGGAGATGGATGGGAGCGCTAAGCGCAGGGCTGGCGCTCCCATTTTCTTGTCTGGTCCATGCATCCTCACTGGACGTTCGCCTGGGCGACGCGCGGGCGAATGCGGTGGATTCGGCAGCGGTGATCGCGGACGGCTCGGTGCTGTCACGTTGGCACGACTATGCGCTCGGCAGCATCACGCCACAGTTTTCGTGGGCTGTGTTGCCGCAGACATTCGAAGCGCCCCAAGTGCTGGACAACTACTCCGGGGAAGTCTCTCGCAAGCCTCTTTTTCGCGCGCAGACGACTGCCGCGACCCATCTTTCGATTTCCATCGCGTCCGGCAATGTTGCCGACACGCCGAGTGTGCTGCCGGACCAGGCGGCGCATCTTTCAGGGTTTCCACAAACCGGTCTGCAGAGGACGGTCGTGGCGCCAACGCTTTCCAGCGCATGGGGAAGCCGCGGCTCGGTGCGGATCACAGGAATCCTCGCGTACCAGCGATTTGCAAGCCTCGGCCTCGGTACGGCGGCGAGCGACGGTTGGGCGCCGATGCCGGCCTGGCGTGCGGACAGTTCGTATGGTGCCGGCGCACGGCTTGACGTCGAGAATGCGATCAGCGATCGCCTGCGCTGGAACCTTGGCTATCAATCCCGCGTCGGCATGGGAACGTTTGCGAACTATCGCGGCGTTTTCGCTGATCCGGGCGATTTCGACATTCCCGCAAATGCGAGCGCCGGGCTCAGCTACGCAGTGACGCCGGCGTTCGGCGTCGACATCGGCGTTCAACGCGTGATGTACAGCGCGATCACACCGTTCGCCAGCTCGGGTTTGCCGACACGATTCCTGGCGCTCTTGGGCGACAGTG
>NZ_JBDSWZ010000039.1:0-4922 GCF_039926425.1 Dokdonella sp. | reverse complement strand
TACCGAGTCCGATGACCGACAAGCCGACCAAAACCCCGAAGCCCTCCACCGACTTGATCGAGCTGCCGGTTCTGCCGCTTCGAGACGTCGTGGTGTTTCCGCACATGGTCATTCCGCTGTTCGTGGGGCGCGAGAAGTCAGTGCGCGCGCTCGACATCGCGATGGCCGGCAACAAGAAGATCCTGCTGGTCGCGCAGCGCAGCCCGGATGTCGATGAACCTCTTGCCGGTGATCTCTATTCGATCGGTACGATCGCCAGCGTTCTGCAGTTGCTGAAACTGCCCGATGGCACGATCAAGGTGCTGGTCGAAGGAACCGATCGTGCGGAGATTGCCGCGTTCGGCGAGCGCAACGAGCTGATGGTCGCGCATGCGCGTGTTCTGGAGGCCGCGTACACGCGGAGCGAACGCGAGATCGACGTGATCGGCCGCCAGCTGACGAGCCTCTTCGAGCAGCTCGTGAAGTTGTCGCGGAAGATTCCTCCCGAGCTGATGTCGACGCTCGCGGGCATCGACAACCCGTCGAGGCTCGCCGACACGATTGCGTCGCACATCGCCGTGCGCGTCGCGGAAAAGCAGAAGGTGTTGGAGACGATCGACGTGGCCGATCGGCAGGAGCTGCTGGTCGGGATGGTCGATGGCGAGATCGACGTGCAGCAAATCGAGAAGCGCATCCGCGGCCGCGTCAAGACGCAGATGGAGAAGAGTCAGCGCGAGTATTATCTCAACGAACAGATGAAGGCGATCCAGAAAGAGCTCGGCGACATCGATGATGCGCCGAACGAACTGGAGGAACTCACGCGCAAGATCGCCGCTGCGGGCATGCCAAAAGCGGTCGAGACGAAGGCGCGCGCCGAGCTCAACAAGCTCAAGCAGATGTCGCCGATGTCCGCTGAAGCGACCGTCGTGCGCAATTACATCGACTGCCTGCTCGGCGTCCCTTGGAAAAAGAAGACCAAGGTGCGTCGCGATCTTCAGCGTGCGCAGGAAGTGCTCGACGCCGATCATTTTGGCCTCGAGAAGGTCAAGGAGCGCATTCTCGAGTACCTCGCCGTGCAGCAGCGCGTCAACAAGATGAAGGGCCCGATCCTCTGTCTCGTCGGGCCGCCGGGCGTTGGCAAGACGTCGCTCGGTCAGTCCATTGCGAAGGCCACCAACCGCAAGTTCATCCGCATGTCGCTCGGCGGCGTGCGAGACGAAGCCGAGATCCGTGGCCACAGGCGCACGTATATCGGCTCGATGCCCGGCCGCATCATCCAGAATCTCACCAAGGCCGGTACGCGCAATCCGCTGTTCGTGCTCGACGAAATCGACAAGATGTCGATGGACTTCCGTGGCGATCCGTCGGCGGCGCTGCTCGAAGTACTCGATCCCGAACAGAACCATACGTTCAACGACCACTATCTCGAGGTCGATGTCGACCTGTCCGAAGTCATGTGGATCGCGACCGCCAATTCGCTCAACATTCCCGCGGCGCTGGCCGACCGCATGGAAGTGATCCGCATCCCCGGCTACACCGAGGAGGAAAAGGTCAACATTGCGTTGCGCTATCTGGTGCCCAAGCAGCTGAAGGCGAATGGGCTGAAAGCTGCTGAACTTGCGGTGGCGGAGGACGCGATCCGCGACGTGATCCGCTACTACACGCGCGAGTCGGGCGTGCGCAGTCTGGAGCGCGAAGTCTCCAAGATCTGCCGCAAGGTGGTGAAGGAGATCAGCCTGGCGCAGGCGAAGGCGAAAGCCGGCAAGAAGGGCAAGCCTGCGACCGAGCGCAAGCGCGCGAAGGTCACCGTGTCGGCACAGAATCTCGACTTTTACCTGGGTGTGCGCAAGTTCACCTACGGACGGGCCGAGCAGCAAAACGAAATCGGCCTGGTCACCGGGCTTGCGTGGACGGAGATGGGCGGCGATCTGCTCAGTATCGAAACCACGGTCGTTCCGGGCAAGGGCAAACTGATTCACACCGGCCAGCTGGGCGATGTGATGCAGGAGTCGATCCAGGCGGCATTGAGCGTGGTGCGCGCGCGGGCGGATCGTTTCGGCATCGATCCCGAGTTCCACCACAAGCTCGATGTGCACGTGCATGTTCCGGAAGGAGCAACGCCAAAGGACGGCCCAAGTGCGGGCATTGCCATGTGTACGGCGCTCGTGTCGGTGCTGACGAAGGTACCTGTGCGCTCCGATGTCGCGATGACCGGCGAGATCACGCTGCGTGGTCGGGTGCTGCCGATTGGCGGGCTGAAGGAGAAGCTGCTCGCGGCTCATCGCGGTGGCATCACCACCGTCATCATCCCCGAAGAGAACCGCAAGGACCTCGTCGACATTCCGAAAAACGTCACCGAGTCTCTCGATATCCATCCGGTTCGCTGGATCGACGAAGTGCTCGACCTCGCGCTTGAACGCCCGTTGACGCCTGCGACACGTACGGAAGGCGACGCAACGCGGACGCGCGACGATCACGCAGTCGAGTCGACGGTCCGTCCGCACTGAGGTCGGGCGAAAGCGCGCCGCTTGCGCGGCGCGCTCGGCGGACGGACGCGTTTTTCTATCATGACCAGACCATCAGCAAGTGCGATCGTGATCGACAGATTGTTCGTGTCGCCGGTCGTGCGCGGGGTCGTATTCCTTCACCTTCCAAGTGCTTAAAAACCTCGCAAGGCGCGCCACACCTCATGTTGCGCCCCCCTATGGGCGCTGGTATAAAGAGCGCGCCGCGATCCAGGGCGACACGTTGTCCCAGGCGATTGCGGGGTAACGAGGCAGGCGAACTCCCGATGAAACACCCTTCGGAGATCCGTGTCTCGACTCGATCGAATTTCTTTGCGGAGTGCAAGCTCCGAGCGGGAGAATTAAATGAACAAAGGCGATTTTGTTTCAGCGATTGCGGATGCCTCCGGCCTGACCAAGGCTGACGCGGAACGTGCAGTCGAAGGTATGTTCAAGGTCGTCAAGAAGACATTGAAGGCCGGTGATTCCATTTCGCTGGTGGGCTTCGGTACCTTCGTTGTGCGCAAGCGCGCCGCACGCACGGGTCGCAACCCGCGTACAGGCGAAGCGATCAAGATCAAGGCATCCAAGGTGCCGGCATTCAAGGCCGGAAAGGCACTCAAGGACGCACTGGGCTGATCTGGCCACCCGCTTCGGCGAGGCCGGGCCTGCACGTGGTCGGTCGTTCCGAAGCGAATACGGGTGCTTAGCTCAGCGGTAGAGCGTCGCCCTTACAAGGCGAGGGTCGGGGGTTCGAAACCCTCAGCACCCACCAGATTTCAGGATGATGACCTCTGAGCGTTGGTGGCGTTGGCGTCCTGCGAGAGCAGGCACGCGCCATTCGCGGCGAATCATCCAACGCGCGAATGCCGCTGGCGGCATTGGCCTGTCCAGCGAGGCGCCCGCGCGGCGCCTTCGTCTTTTCCGGAATCCGGCGCATTGGCCGCATTCCGCGATGTTTCCGACCGCGTGACCGCGTAAAATCGCCAGCCCGACGATCGGTGTCCTGCACGGGCACGATCAACTACCACAGGTTCCGACATCATGCTGCAGCTGCTACGCGGAAAGAAATCCGGTCTGTTCGTGAAAATCGCACTCGTGCTGATCACGATCGGATTCTCGTTCTTCGGAATCGAAGGCTACTTCATCGCCACCACGACGACGTCTGTCGCCAAGGTCGGCGACGCCGAGATCAGCCAGGAGGTCTTCCGCGACCGCTTCAACCAGTACCGCGCCCGGATGCAGCAGATGATGGGCGGCGCCGTCGATCCGTCCATGTTCGAGAGGCCGGAGATGAAGAAGCAGATGCTCGACCAGCTCATCAACGAGCAGGTTCTTGCGTCGGCGAACAAGAAGTTCGGAGTGACTGTTTCGTCCGAGCGCGTGCGAAAGGAAATCGGCCAGGTACCCGCGTTCCAGAATGAAGGCAAGTTCGATTACGACCAGTACAAAATGGTGCTCGCGTCGCAGAACCGCACGCCTGGCAGCTTCGAACAGCTGGTGCGCGACGATCTCGAGAAGAACATCCTCCCCGCCCAGGTGACCGCGACGGCACTCGTGACCGACGCGGATGTCGACACCTATCTGCGACTCAATGACCAGCGTCGCGATTTCCGCTATGTGAAGCTGGAAAAAGCGGCTGCGCCGACCGAAGAGGTCGGCACCGAGGAACTGGAGTCGTACTACACGGCGCACGCCGCCGATTTCATGGTGCCCGAACGCGTCGCCGCGGAGTACGTGGAACTCGACGGCAGCAAGCTTGACGTGAACCTCACGCCGGATGACAGCGTGCTCAAGGAACGTTACGAGAAGGACAAGGCGCGTTACGTGTCCGCCGAACAGCGCCTTGCCTCGCACATCCTGATCAAGGTGGATGGAAAGGGCGGGCCAGGCGAGCAGAAAGCAGCGCTGGCCAAAGCCGAGACGGTGGCCAAAGAGGCGCACGATGGAAAGGATTTTGCGGCGCTCGCCAAGGAATATTCCACGGACCTCGGTTCGAAGAACCTGGGTGGCGATCTCGGCTGGCTCGACAAGGGCAGCACGGACGAGGCGTTCGAGACCGCGCTCTTTGCGCTGAAGAAAGGTGAAATCTCGCCGCCGGTATTGACCAGCGAGGGATACCACGTCATCGAGTTGCGTGACACCCGGGCCGGGAAGACGCGCAGTTTCGACGACGTCAAGACGGAGCTTGCCAAGCAGTACGCCGACGGGGAGCGCGATCGCGTCTTCGGCGACAAGGCTGGTCGCCTCACGGACCTGACCTACCAGGACCCCTCGTCGCTCGAAACGGCAGCGAAGGAACTCGGCCTGACCGTGCAGAAGACCGCGCTGTTTGCGCGCCAGGGGGGCGGAGAAGGCATTGCGGCGAATCCGGCCGTCGCCAAGGCTGCGTTCTCCGACAACGTGCTCGTGCAGAACAACAATTCCGATCCGATCGAC
>NZ_JBDSWZ010000038.1:0-5914 GCF_039926425.1 Dokdonella sp. | reverse complement strand
CAACCTGCTTGCCGGCTTCCTTGTACAGCGAGCGGACCTTCTCGGTCATCTGCGCGCCCTTGTCCATCCACGCCTTGACCTTGGCGGTATCAAGCTGGAGGCGCACATCCTTGCCGGCCGCGATCGGATTGAAATAACCCACGCGCTCGATATTGCGGCCGTCTCGCGCATTGCGCTCGTCGGTCACGATGATGTGGTAGAAGGGACGCTTCTTCGCGCCGCCACGGGAAAGGCGAATCTTGACCATGTTAAGTCTCTGAAATTTCTGGAATTTGATCCGGAGAACGTCGGCAATGCCTGACGTTCCCGAGGGAGCCGCGCATTCTAGCTGAATCCGCAGAAAAATAAAGCCCTGCGCGGGGTTAGGAAGTGGGGCAATGCGGGAGCAGCTTCAGCCGCGATGCTTTTACCGTCCCGCTCACCATCAAACGCATCGCGGCTGAAGCCGCTCCCACAGGCACCCGATTCAGCGCGGCGGCACGAACCCGCCGCCGCCCATGCCTTTCATGGCGCCCGACATCTGACGCATCAGGCCCTTGATGCCGCCGCTGCCGAGCTTGGACATCATCTTTTCCATCTGCTGGTATTGCTTGAGCAGCTTGTTCACGTCCGCCGGCTGCATGCCCGAGCCCCGCGCGATGCGCGCGCGGCGTGAGCCATTGAGGAGATCCGGATGGCGTCGTTCCTTTTTCGTCATCGACCCGATGATCGCAATCATCCGATGCACTTCCCTGTCGTTGACCTTCGACTTCACGTTATCCGGCAGATTCGACATGCCGGGTAATTTCTCCATCAACGACGCCATTCCGCCCATGTTGACCATCTGCTCGAGCTGGCCCTTCATGTCGTTGAGATCGAAGCGCTTGCCCTTGATCACCTTCTCGGCGAGCGCACGCTGCTTTTCCTGATCGACGTTCTGCTCGACCTGCTCGACCAGCGAGAGGACGTCGCCCATGCCGAGGATGCGCTGCGCAACACGATCGGGATGAAACGGCTCCAGCGCGTCGACCTTTTCACCCGCACCAATGAACTTGATCGGTCGGCCGGTCACGTAGCGCACCGAAAGCGCCGCACCACCGCGGGCATCGCCATCGGTCTTGGTCAGCACGACGCCGGTGAGCGGAAGCGCGTCGGCAAACGCCTTCGCGGTGTTGGCCGCATCCTGACCGGTCATCGAATCGACCACGAACAGCGTTTCGACCGGATTCAATGCTGCGTGCAGCAATTTGATCTCGGTCATCATCTCGCTGTCGACATGCAGTCGACCTGCAGTGTCGACGATCAGGACGTCGGCGAAATTCTTGCGCGCGGCATCGAGCGCGGATTTGGCGATCGCGACCGGATCCTCATCGCCACTCGACGGATGGAACAGCACGTCGACCTGCGCGGCCAGCGTGCGCAGTTGCTCGATCGCCGCGGGACGATAGACGTCGCAACTGACCACCATGACTTTCTTTTTTCTGCGCTCCTTCAGGAACCGCGCAAGCTTGGCGACGGTGGTCGTCTTGCCGGCACCTTGCAGGCCCGCCATCAGCACCACTGCCGGCGGTGCCGCCGCGAGATTGAGGTCGGTATTGACGGCGCCCATCACCGCGGTCAGCTCGTCGCGTACCACCTTCACCAGTGCCTGGCCTGGCGTGAGGCTGCGCAGCACCTCCTGCCCGAGCGCCTTGACCTGCACACGCTGGATCAACGCCTGCACGACGGGCAGTGCCACGTCGGCTTCGAGCAGCGCGATGCGCACCTCGCGAAGGGCTTCGCGGATATTTGCTTCCGTCAGCCGACCTTTGCCGCGCAGGCGCTGGACGGTGCTGGACAGACGTTGGCTGAGCGATTCGAACATGGACGATCCGGAAACGGTTTGACGGTCGCCGATTATAGCGGAGCGCCCGCATGCGCAAGTCGCTGCGCCGCGTTCACGCGCAGCAGACGCTATGCGACACTCCGCGCATGACCATCATCCTGCTGACCCTCGTTGCGCTCACGCTTTATGTCGCCGCTGCCGGCATGCTCGCGCGACCGATGTTCGGTCGCGCTGCCTCGCTCAATCGGCCAGCCGCGCTTCTGGCGACACTCGCCGTCGTGGCGCACGCGGCGGTGCTGGTCGGCATGCACCCCGGAACTCTCGACCTGCACTTCTTTGCCGCACTCTCGCTGGTCGGCTACGTGATCGCCGCGCTCACGCTGCTGGTCAACCTGTGGCGCCCGATCGCGGCGCTCGGCGTCATCGTTTTCCCTCTCGCGGCGACGTTGCTGGCGGTAGACGTGTTCCTCACCCCGCGGACCGTGCCGGAAGCGATGGAGTGGCAGATCAAACTTCACGTCGCGGTTGCCCTGCTCGCGTTCGGTGTGCTGGCGATCGCGGCGGTGTTCGCGATCCTGCTCGCGATGCAGGAACGGGCGCTCCGTCATCGGCAGTTCGATTCATGGATGCGGATTCTGCCGCCGCTGACCCTGACCGAAGCGCTGCTGTTCCGCCTGATCGGCACGGGATTCGTTCTGCTGACGCTGACGCTGCTGACCGGAATCCTGTTCGTCGAAAACCTGTTCGGCCAGCATCTGGTTCACAAGACTGCGTTGTCGATCATCGCGTGGCTGGTGTTCGGCGCGCTGCTGTTCGGACGCCGCCGTTACGGCTGGCGCGGGCGCCGTGCAGTCAACCTCACCCTCACCGGAATGGCGTTCCTGGTCCTTGCCTTCCTGGGATCGAAGTTCGTGCTGGAAGTGGTCCTGCATCGCGCGACGTGAGCCTCGTGGTGGCGATCGCGGTCATCCGCATCGCCCGCTCGGGCGTCCGAACCTCGGCGTCGTGATCCGGCTATTCCCTCGCCGCCTGCAACGCCTCCGCCAGCCGATCCACCGCAATGATGTCCATCTCGCCGACGCGGGGCTTCTTCGGCGCATTGGCTTTCGGCACGATCGCGCGCTTGAAGCCATGTGTTGCGGCTTCCTTCAGTCGCTCTTCGCCATTGGGCACCGGACGAATTTCGCCGGACAGTCCCACCTCACCGAACGCAACGGTCTTGTCCGGCAACGGTCGATCGCGAAAGCTCGACAGCACCGCCAACAGCACGGGTAGATCCGCGGCGGTCTCCTGCACGCGAATGCCGCCAACCACATTGACGAACACATCCTGATCGTACACGGCGGCGCCGCCGTGGCGATGCAGCACGGCGAGCAGCATCGCAAGGCGGTTTTGTTCGAGCCCGAGCGCGACGCGACGTGGATTGCCCAGCGACGACTGATCAACCAGCGCCTGCACTTCGACCAGCAACGGGCGTGTTCCCTCGCGCGTCACCATCACGACGCTGCCGGCGGTCGGTTGCGCGTGGGTGGAGAGGAAAATCGCAGAAGGGTTGGGCACTTCGCGCAGGCCCTTGTCGCCCATTGCGAACACGCCGAGTTCGTTCACCGCGCCGAAGCGGTTCTTGAACGCACGCAGGATGCGGAAGCGGCTGCCCGCCTCGCCCTCGAAATACAGCACGGCATCGACCATGTGCTCTAGAACGCGCGGACCGGCGATGCCGCCTTCCTTGGTGACATGACCGACCAGAAACACGCTCGTCCCCGTTTCCTTTGCATAACGGACAAGGCGCGCAGCGGACTCGCGCACCTGCGACACCGATCCTGGCGCCGCTGTGAGCGTTTCGGTCCAGATGGTCTGGATCGAATCGATGATCAGCACATCGGGCCGACTGCTTGCCGCTTCTCCGAGGATCCGTTCGATCGACGTTTCGGCAAGTGCTTCGAGCCCCTCCAGCGGGATGTCGAGTCGCAGTCCGCGCGATGCGACCTGCGCGAGCGACTCCTCGCCGGTGACATAAAGCCCGCGCACGCGCTGGCCGATCGCGCCAAGCATCTGCAGCAGCAACGTCGATTTTCCGATGCCGGGATCGCCGCCGATCAGCACCACCGATCCTGCAACGAGACCACCGCCCAGCACGCGATCAAGTTCGCCGATCCCGGTCGCGCTGCGCTGCTCGTTTTCCGTTGCGACGGTCGCGAGCTTCGTGACCTTGGCCGCATCGACCGCCCCCGCGTAACCGCCGCGGGGATTCACCGCGACCGATTTCGTCGACGGCTGCACCACGAATTCGGTCAGCGTGTTCCAGACGCCACACTCGGCGCACTGACCTTGCCACTTGTTGTGTTCCGCGCCGCATTCGGCGCAGACGTATGCGGTTTTCGCCTTGGCCATCAGCGCTCATCCTCGACAAACCGCACGCGCCGCGTCACACCACAGGTGAGTTCGTAGCCGATCGTGTCCGCATGCCGGGCGATTTCCTCGACCGGCAGGCCGCGGCCCCAGAGCACGACGGCAGACCCGATCGCGGCGGCGGGGATGCCTCGCAGGTCGATTGTCACCAGATCCATCGAGACGCGACCCATGATCTTCGCCCGCACGCCGTCGATCAGCACCGGCGTTCCGGCTCCGGCATGGCGCGGATAGCCATCGCCGTAGCCGATCGCGGCGACGCCGACGTCCATGTCTTCCGGGCATTCCCACGTGGACGCATAGCCGATACGGTCGCCGCGCTTCACCCGATTCACCGCGATCAACCGCGTCGTCAGGGTCATTGCAGGGCGCAGCCCGAAGTCCGAACCGATCTTCCCGTCGACCACGGATATTCCGTACAGCGCCCCGCCCGCGCGCACCCATTGCCCCTGCGCCTCCGGCCAGCCGATGATTCCCGCGGAATTGGACAGCGAACGTTCTCCGTCGAGACCCGCGACGCTGCGCTCGAAGCATTCGATCTGCTGCGTCGTCATTGCATCGTCGAACACGTCCGAGTTCGCGAAATGCGTCATCAACGCAATGCTTCGGTCGACAGATGGCAACGCGCGCAGTTGCGCGAACACGTCGCGCGCGCGTTCCGGAGCGATGCCGAGGCGATGCATGCCGGTATCAAGCTTCAGCCAGACACGCAGCGGGCGCGAATCGTGATCGGCGACCAGCGCGGCGATCTGTGCGTCATGATGGACCACGGTGTCGAGTTTCAGGCGGCGCATTTCGGCGAGATCGCCAGGCTCGTCATGGCCGGACAACACGACGATGCGTTGCGACACTCCGGCGGCCCGCAACCTTTGCCCATCGGCAATGCCCGCGACGCCGAAGGCATCGGCGCCTTCCAGCGCGCGCGCTACACGCTCCAGACCATGGCCGTAGCCGTCGGCCTTGACGACCGCCATGATCCGCGCGCCCGGCGCGAGCTCACGCACGCGACGCAGGTTCTCGCGCAATGCGCCGAGGTGGATCGTCGCGCAGGTGGCGCGCATCGTTGAGTCGTCCTGTGATGGTTGATCGTGCGCGAACGAGCGTCGTTGTCGACACCGCGCGATGCCGCGCATGGTAACCGTCTCGCCGGCGAGCGGGAATCGCGACGCCGCGTTCGACCGAAAGCCGACGGCGCGCTGCCCGGCCGCGGGTCTGCACCGGTTCCGTCAGTCAGCGAGTCACACGCCGGCTCGCCGATGAACATGAACTGGGCGACGTGGCGCACGACCTACGCCATGGACACGCCCGATTCGGGCAGCGTGCCGAGCGCAATCTCGGACTTGGTCGGCAGCGGTGCATTGACTCGTTTACCGCGAGGCGATCCGCGCTCGACGCTGCTCGGGCACCGCTATCCGCTCCTTGCTTCCGACGCGATATTCCTCGACGGATTCGACGACTGATTCGACCATTGCAGTCGGCAACAACATCACGGGGGGAACGACGTGGAATCGGAACAACGCTCTTCCATCCTGTCGTTCGTGCTTCACGCTGTTGCGGTCGATTTCGCGCAACCGATCGTGCGCTATTCCATGTACCCGGAAAACTGCTGGCCGCTGTAGTTCTCGAACTTGGTGTACTCGCCAAGAAACGCGAGCGTCACTGCACCGATCGGGCCGTTTCGCTGTTTGCCGATGATGA
>NZ_JBDSWZ010000037.1:0-9006 GCF_039926425.1 Dokdonella sp. | reverse complement strand
GTCATTGAGCTTGCGCAGGCCCAGGGCGCGCACGCTCAGGCGATGACGGCCCTTGCAACCATTTACGCTCTTGAACAGGCGGACGCGAATCGTCTTGCCTGCAGTTGCCGTTGTCTTACTCATTGCCAAGCACCTCATCGAGGGATTTGCCGCGCTTGGACGCAATACGCTGCGGCGACACCATCGCCTGCAAGCCATTGATCGTTGCGCGCACCAGGTTGATCGGGTTGCGCGAACCGACTGCCTTTGCGAGGACGTTCTTCACACCGACCACTTCAAGGACCGCGCGCATTGCACCGCCGGCAATCACGCCGGTACCTTCGGAGGCAGGCTGCATGTAAACCTTGGCGGCACCGTGGTGCGCCTTCACTGCGTGGAACAGCGTGCCGCTGTTCAATTCGATCTTCACCATGGCCTTGCGCGCACGCTCCATCGCCTTGGAGATTGCGATCGGCACTTCGCGCGCCTTGCCATATCCGAATCCGACGCGGCCATCGCCGTCGCCGACCACGGTCAGAGCGGTGAAGCTCATCTGGCGGCCACCCTTGACGGTTTTTGCCACACGGTTGACGGCGATGAGCTTCTCGAGCAAGCCATCGGCGCTTTCACGTTCGTTGTTGTTCGCCATGTTTCACCTGTCATGCCGCCCGTAAACGGTGCGGACTTCTGCTTGCGGCGAGGCCGCTTGGAATTGTGGTGTATCCCGTTCCGGAAACGCTCAAATCCGGTGTAGCACGTTCATTGCCAGCGCCAGACATGCGTCCAGCGACCGGCGATTTCCAGAGTTGCAACGATCTCGAAAGGACCGCGCAATCCTCAGAACTTGAGGCCAGCCTCGCGCGCTGCATCCGCCAGCACCTGGATACGACCGTGATAACGGTAGCCTGAGCGGTCGAATGCCACTTTCTCGATACCTGCCTTGATTGCGAGCTCGGCAACGGCCTTGCCAACGGCTGCCGCGGCATCCTTGTTCTTCGTTCCTTTCAAACCGTCGGCAACGCTCTTCTGCACCGTTGAGGCAGCTGCGATCACCTTGTCGCCATCCGCGCTGAACACCTGCGCATAGATATGCTGCGAGCTGCGATGAACACTCAGCCGAGGCACGCCGAGCGATCGGATGTGGGAACGCGTCGTCTTGGCGCGGCGAAGTCTTGCAATGTTCTTGATCATGGTAGTGCTCCCGAAGCTGAAGGCTCATGGAGATCGCGAACACACTGCTCGCCTCTCCCGCGGATCGACCGCGATTACGCCTTCTTGGCTTCCTTGATGTTGATCTTCTCGCCGGAGTAACGAACGCCCTTGCCTTTGTAGGGCTCCGGTGGACGGAACGCGCGGATCTTCGCAGCCACCTGGCCGACGCTCTGCTTGTCGTTGCCCTTGATCAGGATCTCGGTCTGGATCGGCACTTCGATCGTGATGCCTTCCGGCGCCTTGAACACGACTGGATGCGAGAAGCCGAGGCTGAGATTGAGATCCTTGCCGGCGAGCGCGGCACGATAACCGACGCCGACCAGTTCCAGCTTTCGCGCGTAGCCTTCGCTGACGCCGATTGCCATGTTGTTGATGAGCGCGCGTGCCGTGCCGGCCATCTTGTGGTCATCGTCGGTGCGCGCCTTCAACTGCACCTGGCCGTTTTCCACCGACACATCGACACCGCTCGGAGCCGCCATCATCAGGCTGCCTTTCGGGCCCTTGACGGTGATCTGGTCAGGCTGCACCTGGCACTCGACGCCCTTGGGCAGTACAACGGGTTTCTTTCCAACGCGTGACATGGTTTCTATTCCTCCAGGATCACGCAACCAGACCGATGACTTCGCCACCCAGACCCTGCTTGCGGGCCTGTGCGTCGGTCATGATCCCGGACGACGTGGAAACAATCGAAATGCCGAGGCCGTTGAGGATCTTCGGCAGATCGTCCTTGCCACGGTAAACGCGCAAGCCCGAACGACTGATGCGTTCAATACGCGCAATCACCGGCTTGCCTTCATAATATTTCAACGCGATCTCGAGCTTGGGTTTGCCGTCGACCACCTGGGTCTGGACCTCGGCGACGTAGCCTTCATCCTTCAGCAGATTCGCAAGCGCCTGCTTGACGCGCGACGCCGGCATGGCCACCGAGCGCTTGCCCGTGGCTTGCGCATTACGGATGCGCGTAAACATGTCGGCGATGGGATCAGTCATGCTCATGGTTCAATTCCTCATCTAGCATCGATATCCGGGTGCATCCGCCTGAAGCGGATCACCTGAATTGTGTTGTTTACCAGCTGGCCTTGCGCAGGCCCGGCACATCGCCGCGCATGGTCGCTTCGCGCAACTTGTGGCGGCCGAGGCCGAACTTGCTGTAGACGCCCCGCGAACGGCCCGTCAATGCACAGCGGTTGCGCTGGCGGGTCGGACTGGAATCCCGTGGAAGCTTCTGCAGCTTCACCGCTGCGGCCAGCTTGTCATCGTACGACGCCGTCGTACTGGCGACGATCTTCTTCAGCTCGGTGCGCTTCGCGCCATGCTGTTTCACCAGCTTGGTGCGCTTCACTTCGCGGTTGATCATTGAACGCTTTGCCATGTCTCGACTCCCAATCAGTTGCGGAACGGGAAGCTGAAGGCTTCGAGCAACGCCTTGGCTTCTTCGTCGTTGCGCGCGGTCGTGGTGATCGCAATGTCCATTCCGCGCAATGCATCGATCTGGTCGAAGTCGATCTCGGGAAAGATGATCTGCTCCTTCAGGCCCATGTTGAAATTCCCGCGACCGTCGAATGAACGACCCGAAATGCCGCGGAAATCACGTACGCGGGGAAGCGAGATATTGATCAGGCGATCGAAGAATTCGTACATGCGGGTCCGGCGCAAGGTCACCTTGCAGCCGATCGGCCAGTTCTCACGGATCTTGAACGTGGCATGCGCCTTTCGCGAGAGCGTGATGATCGGCTTCTGACCGGCGATCTTCGCCATGTCACCGACCGCGTTCTCGAGAATCTTCTTGTTGCCGACCGCCTCGCCCACGCCCATGTTGAGTGTGATCTTGGACAGGCGCGGCACCTGCATGATGTTGGCGTAGCCAAAGCGTTCCATCAGCTTCGGCGTGACCTGTTCTTTGTAGATGTTTTCAAGACGCGTCATGGCAGCAAACCTCAGGCGTCAATCACTTCACCGGAAGGACGATACACGCGGACCTTGCGCCCATCCTCGAGCGTCTTGAATCCCACGCGTTCACCCTTGCCGGAGACGGTGTTGAACAGCATTACGTTGGAAATATGGATCGCAGCCTCACGCTCGATGATTCCACCCGGCTGGTTCGCCTGGGGATTCGGCTTCGTGTGGCGCTTGATCAGGTTGATGTTCTGCACGAACACGGATTCACCCGCGACGCGCGTCACTTCGCCCTTCTGACCCTTGTTCTTGCCGGCGATGACCATTACCTGGTCGCCTTTGCGGATACGGTTCATCGTTAAACCTCTTTACAAAACTTCCGGCGCGAGCGAGACGATCTTCATGAATCGTTCGCTGCGCAGCTCGCGCGTGACCGGCCCGAAAATACGGGTGCCGATCGGCTCGAGCTTGTTGTTCAACAGAACGGCAGCATTGCCGTCGAAGCGGATCAGCGACCCATCGGCCCGACGCACACCCTTGCGGGTCCGCACGACCACGGCATCGTAAACCTCACCCTTCTTCACCTTGCCGCGCGGAATCGCTTCACGCACCGACACCTTGATCACGTCGCCGATGTGGGCATAACGGCGCTTGGAACCACCCAGCACCTTGATGCACATCAATTCGCGTGCGCCGCTGTTATCCGCTGCTGCCAGCGTGCTTTGCATCTGGATCATGTTACTCGCTCCTTCCGCTCTGCACGTTTCAGGCTTCTGCGCGCGTGACGACTTTCACGACGCGCCAGTTCTTGGTTTTCGACAGCGGACGGCATTCCGCAATGCGGACGACGTCGCCTTCCTTGCACTCGCCGGCCTCGTCATGCGCGTGGACCTTGGTGGACCGACGCACGATCTTGCCGTACAGCGGATGTTGCACCTGGCGCTCGAGCAGGACAGTCACGGTCTTCTGCATCTTGTTGCTGACGACGCGACCTTCGACGGTGCGCTGTACCTTATCGGTGTCATTCATGCTCACGTTCCCATCTTCTTCGAGCCGAGCAGATGCTTGACCTGCGCGATCTCACGACGGACGCGACCGAACTGATGCGTCTGTGTCTGCTGCCCGGCGCCCTTCTGCATGCGCAGGTTGAACTGTTCGCGACGCAGTTCGACGAGATGCTCGCCGAGCTGCTGCGGATTCTTCTGGCGGAGTTCTTTCAGTTCCATCACAGCACCGTCCGGGTAACGAATTGGGTCTGTACCGAAAGCTTGGCGGCAGCCAGGCGAAACGCTTCGCGCGCCTCAAGCTCCGTCACGCCTTCCATCTCGTACAGCATGCGGCCCGGCTGCACCGGGGCCACCCAGAATTCGACGTTGCCCTTGCCGTTGCCCATGCGGACTTCGATCGGCTTCTTCGAGATCGGCTTGTCCGGGAACACGCGAATCCACAACTTGCCACCACGCTTGACGTAACGCGTGATGCAGCGACGTGCAGACTCGATCTGACGTGCGGTCAAATGACCGTGCGTCGTCGCCCTCAGCCCGTACTCGCCGAAGCTGACCTTGTTCGAGACATAGGCCAGGCCTCGGTTGCGGGCCTTCTGGACCTTGCGGTATTTGGTGCGCTTGGGTTGCAGCATGACTTACGCTCCCGCCTTCGGCGCGCGGCGCGGCGGACGTTCGTCCGACGCTTCGGCCTTGGCTTCCTGCTGAGAGGCGTGCAGGTCGAAGACTTCACCCTTGTAGACCCAGACCTTCACACCGATGATTCCGTACGTGGTCTTCGCTTCGGCGAAGCCATAGTCGATGTCCGCACGCAGCGTATGCAGCGGAACGCGACCTTCGCGATACCACTCTGAACGCGCGATTTCGGCACCGTTGAGGCGTCCACCGACGTTGACCTTGATGCCGAGCGCTCCGAGACGCATCGCATTCTGAACCGAGCGCTTCATCGCGCGACGGAACATGATGCGGCGCTCGAGCTGCTGCGCGATCGACTCCGCGACCAGTTGCGCATCAAGCTCGGGCTTGCGCACTTCGGTCACGTTGATGTGGGCGGGAACGCCCATCACCTGCGAAACTTCCTTGCGCAACTTTTCGATGTCTTCGCCCTTCTTGCCGATGACGACACCCGGGCGAGCCGTGTGGATCGTCACGCGAGCGGTCTTGGCCGGGCGCTCGATCAGGATCTTCGAAATGCCGGCTGCGAAGAGTTTCTTCTTCAGCAGCTCGCGCACCTTCAGGTCCGCGCCGAGATACTGCGCATAATCGCGCTTGCCGGCGAACCATTTCGAATTCCAGTCCTTGCTGATGCCAAGGCGGATACCCGTGGGATGAACTTTATGACCCATCGTTTCGGTTCCTGTGCCTTATTCGCCGACAACCACGGTGATGTGGCTCGTGCGCTTGGAAATACGTGAGCCGCGACCCTTGGCGCGTGCATGCATGCGCTTGAGGACCGCGCCCTCGTCGACGAAGATGCGGGCGACTTTAAGCTCGTCCACGTCTGCGCCGAGATTGTTCTCGGCGTTGGCGACCGCCGACAGCAACACCTTCTTGATCAGGTGGGCTGCCTTCTTGTCGCTGAAGGTGAGCAGGTTGGTCGCTCGACCGACCGCCATTCCACGCACCTGGTCAGCGACCAGACGCGCTTTCTGCGGTGAGATGCGCGCGCTGCGCAGAATCGCTTTGGCTTCCATCGTGCTCATCCGTTACTTCTTCGAATCCGAGGACTTCTTGTCGCCCGCGTGGCTCTTGAACGTCCGCGTGACCGCGAACTCGCCAAGCTTGTGGCCGACCATGTTTTCGTTGACCAGCACCGGGACATGTTGACGCCCGTTGTGGATCGCCAGCGTCAAGCCCACCATTTCCGGGATGACCATCGAACGACGCGACCAGGTCTTGATCGGGCGCTTGTTGTTTGCGGCACTCGCGACTTCCACCTTCTTCTGGAGGTGATGATCGACGAACGGGCCTTTCTTGAGAGAGCGAGCCATCTATCAACCCCTGCGATCGCGGACGATGAACTGCGTCGTGCGCTTGTTCTTGCGTGTCTTGTAACCCTTGGCCGGCGTGCCCCACGGGGACACCGGATGTGGATTGCCCTGTCCAGCCTTGGCCTCACCACCACCGTGCGGATGGTCAACCGGATTCATCGCTGCGCCGCGGACGGTCGGACGCACACCGCGCCAACGACTCGCACCAGCCTTGCCGAGCTTCTCCAGACTGTGTTCGGTATTGCCTACTTCGCCGATGGTCGCGCGGCACTCGGCCGGAACCTTGCGCATTTCGCCGGAGCGAAGACGCAGCGTTGCATAACCCTGCTCGCGAGCAACCAGCTGCGCGGACGCTCCTGCCGAACGTGCGATCTGCGCACCCTTGCCAGGCTTCATCTCGATGCAGTGGACGGTCGAACCGATGGGCACGTTGCGAAGCGGAAGCGAATTACCGACCTTGATCGGCGCGTCGTGACCGCACATCAGCTGGTCGCCGACCTTTGCACCCTTCGGCGCAATGATATAGCGACGCTCGCCATCGACGAACAGCAACAGGGCAATATGCGAGGTGCGGTTCGGATCGTACTCAATGCGCTCGATGCGGGAGGCAATGCCTTCCTTGTCGCGCTTGAAATCGATGATGCGGTAGTTCTGCTTGGAGCCGCCGCCCTTGTGTCGCGTGGTGATGCGACCGTAATGGTTGCGACCACCGGTATTGGACTGCGATTCGGTCAGTGGACCGTACGAGTCGCCCTTGTGAAGACCGGGCGTGAAGACGCGTACGACCGCGCGACGTCCAGGAGAAGTTGGTTTTACTGTGATCAATGCCATGGGTTGGTCACCTTACGCCTTGGCCGAAACGTCGATGGTCTGACCATCGGCAAGACGTACATAAGCCTTGCGCCTGTTGCTGCGCGTACCGGAGCGCGAACGGAACGCCCGGGCCTTGCCTTTGACGTTGACCAGGTTCACCGACTTGACCTCGACGCTGAACAGTCCTTCGACAGCCGCTTTGACGTCGGCTCTGGTTGCGGTCGGCGAGACCACGAACACGTATTGGTTGATTTCCTGCAGCCGCGCACTCTTTTCGGAGATATGCGGTGCACGCAGGACGCTGAAAAGCTGCTCTTTCATGCCAGCCACTCCTCGATGCGCTTGATCGATTCGACGGTCATCACGACCTTGTCCGCACCGACGAGACTGACCGGATCCAGCGCCGAGACGTCGACAACGTGCAGGTAAGGCACGTTGCGGGCCGCCAGGAACAACGACTCCGGCGCGTTCTCGGCAACCAGTACAACGCGACCCGTCGCTTTCAACTCGTCGAGCTTCGCACGCATGAGTTTCGTCTTCGGCTGTTCGACGCCGAACGACTCCACCAACGAGATGCGACCTTGGCGGTTGAGCTCGGAAAGGATCGAGATCATCGCGCCGCGGAACATCTTGCGATTGACCTTCTGAGCGAAGCTGCGCGGCTTTGCAGCGAACGTCACGCCACCGCCGCGGAAGATCGGCGCCTTCAACGCGCCGTGGCGCGCACCGCCGCCTTTCTGCTTCTTGGATTTCTTGGTGGTGCCGTTTACTTCCGAACGCGTCTTCTGCGCCTTCGTACCGGCGCGACCCGCGTTGCGGTAAGCGACGACGACCTGATGCACGAGGTCTTCGCGGAATTCCTTGCCGAATACTTCATCGGACAAGGTGACGGGCTTGGCGCCAATGACATTGAGTTCCATGGCGTCCTCCTTACTTCGACTTCGCGGCGGGGCGGATGATCACATGGCCGCCCGGAGCACCCGGAACCGCACCCTTGATCGCGATCAGATGGCGCTCGGTATCGATCTTGACGACTTCGAGATTCATCGACGAACGGTTCACGTTGCCCATCTGGCCGGACATCTTCTTGCCCGGAAACACGCGGCCCGGCGTCTGGCGCTGGCCGATCGAGCCCGGCGAACGATGCGACAGCGAGTTGCCGTGCGTCGCGTCGCCCATCGAGAAGTTCCAGCGCTTGATCGTGCCCTGGAAGCCCTTGCCCTTGGTCACTCCGGCGACATCGACTTTCTGACCGACCGAGAACACCTCGTCCGCCTTCAACTCGCCGCCAACCGCAAACTTGCCGAGCTCACCCGCTTCGACGCGGAACTCCCACAAGCCACGACCCGCTTCGACCTTGGCCTTCGCGTAATGACCCGCGAGCGGCTTGTTGATCAGCGCAGCGCGCTTCTTGCCCGACGTAACCTGGATGGCGCTGTAGCCATCGATTTCGACCGTCTTCACCTGAGTCACACGATTCGGCGTCGCTTCGATCAGCGTCACCGGAATCGAGCGGCCATCTTCGGTAAAGACGCGGCTCATGCCGCATTTACGACCTACCAATCCGATACTCATCATCGTATCCCGTTACCTGCGTACTTCAATGCAACTTGATCTGGACGTCGACGCCGGCCGCGAGGTCGAGCTTCATCAGCGCGTCCACGGTCTTGTCGTTCGGATCGACGATATCCAGCACACGCTTGTGGATTCGCGTCTCGTACTGGTCGCGCGCATCCTTGTCGGCGTGCGGTGACGTCAAAACCGTGTACCGCTCGATTTTGGTCGGCAACGGAATCGGACCGAGCACCTGCGCGCCGGTGCGCTTCGCCGTCTCGACGATTTCGCTCGCGGAACGATCGATCAGGCGATGATCGAAAGCCTTGAGCCGAATACGAATCTTCTGGTCCGCCATTGCCGTGTCTTCCTAAAGAGCGTTTGTTCGAATGCTCGCCGTTTCCGGCGCGCCGCTTTTGCCAATGTGTCCTACAGAACGATCTTCGCCACCACACCGGCGCCGACCGTGCGGCCGCCCTCGCGGATCGCGAAGCGCAGACCTTCGTCCATCGCAATCGGGTGGATCAGCGTGATCACCATCTTCACGTTGTCGCCCG
>NZ_JBDSWZ010000036.1:0-25713 GCF_039926425.1 Dokdonella sp. | reverse complement strand
TCGAACGCGGAGATGATCTTCTCGGCGATGCGTTCGGCCTCGACGCTGCCATCGATGTCCTCGAGGACCACGGTGAACTCGTCCCCGCCCAGGCGCGCAACGGAGTCGCCCTCGCGCACGACGTGGCGCAAGCGGCTGCCGGCCGCTTTGAGCATGCGGTCGCCGGCCGCATGACCCATTGAATCGTTGACATGCTTGAAGCGGTCGAGATCGAGAAACAGCACGGCGACGCGACGCCCGCTGCGCCGCGCGCGAATGATCGCATGGCCGATGCGTTCGCTCAGGAGTGTGCGGTTTGGCAACCCCGTCAGCGCATCGTAGTTGGCGAGATAGCGAAGCTCCTGCTCGGTCCGCTTGCGATCGGTGATGTCCGAGATCACGCTGACGAAGTGCGTGCGAACGCCGCTGGCGTCGCGCACTTCGGAAATTTCGGACCAGCTGAGGAACTCCTCGCCTTCCTTGCGTTTCTGCCACAACTCGCCGCGCCAGTGGCCGCTGCGCTTGAGCGACTCGCGCAGTGCGGCGTAGTGCTCCGGTGGATGCTGGGAACAATTGAGGAGCGCCGCAGAACGCCCGGCGACTTCGTCGTTGCGCCAACCGGCGATTTTGGTGAAAGCAGGGTTGACACTCAGAAAGCGGAATTCAAGGTCGGTCACCGCGACGGCTTCGGACATGCTGCGGATCACTTCCTGCGCGATGCGGCGATCGTGCTCGGCCGCGCGCTCTGCGGTGACGTCCCGCGCGGTGCCGCACATGCGGCTCGGTTGGCCATGCTCGTCGTACTCGACCATCTTGCCACGGGTCAGCGACCACACCCATTCGCCCTTGTGGTTGCGCAGGCGGTGTTCGGACTCGAAGGTTTCCGTCACCCGGTTGAAATGCTGCTCCAGCCGCCGCTCGACTGGCGCGACGTCGTCCGGGTGCAGATGCTCGCGGAACCAGGTGTGCGGATAGACCATCGGTCCGCGCGCTGTCGAACCCTTGAACAGGTCGCTCGCTCCAGTGACGACGAATTCGCCCCGAATGATGTTCCAGTCCCAGAAATCGTCGCCCGAACCCCACAGCGCGAGCCGCAGCCGGTCCTCGCGCTCGCGCAGGTCGTGATGGTGAAGCAGTTCTGCATTGCGGCGGCGGCGGTAGGCGCTCGCCCATGACGCGACGGCGAGTGCCGCGATCAGCAGGTAGGCGGCGAGCGCGACAGGATTCTGCCACCACGGCGGCGTCACCTTGAGGCTGATCGTTGCCGGCTGGTCGTTCCAGTATCCGTCGTGGTTGGACGCGCGCACGTGGAACGTGTATTGCCCGGCGTCGAGGTTCGTATAGGTCGCATCGTGCCGGTCACCGGCATCGATCCAGCTGTCGTCGAACCCTTCCAGCCGGTAGGAGAACCGGTTGCGCTCCGGTGCGGTGAAGTCGAGTGCGGCGAAATCGAAGCGGATGACGTGGTCCGACATCGCCATGCGCACGCCGCTCGCGCCCTGCGTTACCGCCTGCTCGCCGTTGCCGACGCGTACATCGGTGATCACGACCGGTGCGGCATAGCGGCTGCCGACAATCGACTGCGGCGAGAACAGATTGAAGCCGCTGACGCCGCCGAAGACCAGGTCGCCATTGCGCAGTGCGACGCTCGCGCCGCTGTTGTACTCCATGCCCTGCAGGCCATTGGCCAGACTGAATGAGGTGAACCTGCCCGACGCCCGATCGAACGCGCCGATGCCGCGGTTGGTACTCAACCACAGACGTCCGCTCCGGTCGTCCTCGATCGCGTACACCGTGCCGCTCGGCAGACCGTCGCGGGGCAACCAGTGGGTGAAGCGCGCGCCGCCGGCATCGAGCGTGTCGAGCCGGTTGAGGCCGCGATGCGTGCCGACCCACAGTGCGCCGTCGGCCGATTCGTGGATCGACCGCACCACGTCGTCGCTCAGCGCATGCGGGTCGTCCGAACTGCTGCGAAACACGCGCACGCTGCGCCGGGCCCGGTCGATCAGGTTCAGGCCGGTGCGGCTGCCGGCCCAGATGCGTCCGTCACGGTCTTCCAGCAAGGCCAGCACGCGATCGTCGCTGAGGCCGCCGCTGGTTCCCGGTCCCGCATCGTGGCGATAGCTGTGCCACGTGTCGGCGACCGGATCGTACTGCACGAGTCCGGCGCGCGAGGTTCCGATCCACATCGTGCCGTCGCGTGCGATCAGCAGGCTTCGCGTGTTCCCGTCGGGCAGGCCGTGCGCACCGCTCGGATCGAGCGGCAGGAAGGTCGCGCTGCGACGTTCCGGATCGAACAGTGCCACGCCATGGTTGGTCCCTATCCACAGCTTGCTCTCGGGGGCATCGACGATCGCGGTGACCTGCACCACGTCGGTACCGCCGCGCGAAGCCCTGGCGATCACGTCTCCGAAGTCATCGAATGTGTTGGTGGCGATGTCGTACCGCTTCAGGCCATCGCCCATCGTGCCGATCCACAGGCGTCCAGCACCATCCTCATGCGTGGCGAGAATGTAGTTCGAGGCCGCCAGCTCCCTCAGCGGATCGTGATCGACGACGTAGCGGAACGGCGCACCATCCGGGTCCACCTTGATGAGTCCGCGTTCCATCGTGCCGATCCACAACAGACCGGAGCGGTCGATCTGCAGATTCCTCACCATCGCATCGGGAAGTCCGCCGGCAAATCGATGGTCGGGTTCGATCGACCGCGCCTCGCCACTCGCCGGATCGAGAATCGTCAGGCCATGGTGCGGTATGGCGAGCCACAACCGACCGCGCGCATCTTCGGCGATTGCACCGATCGGATCGCCGGCCGCATTGGCCCACACCTTGCGCGGCGTGCCATCGGTCGCCAGCCGGTAAAGCCCGCCAGCGCCGGTGACGTACACGCGGGAGCTGTGGCCGACCAGCAGCGCAGTGGCGTCCTCGATGAGTCCGGCGCCGATCCGCTCGAGGGTTTTCGCGTCGTCGGAAAGCCGGAAGAGACCCGCCGACGTGGCGAGCCAGACCGTGCCCCTGTCGTCGCGTGCAATCTGTCGGATCTGCGCTGCACGGGATCCCGCGGACGCAACAGGCAACGTGCGCAGGACACGTCCGCTCGCGGTGTCCACCAGACTGAGGCCGGCGCCGCCGCCGACCCAAAGGCCCTGCTGCGCGACGAACAGCAGCGACTCGATCCCCATGGATCCCGCAGGCGCCGCGTTGTCGGCCATCGTCACATGTGTGAACGTGCCGTCCGAAACCGACCGCTTGACCAGGCCGAACGCACTGGTGCCGATCCACAGGTTGCCCTGGCCATCTTCGGCGAGCGAGCTGATTGGACCTTCCGGCGCCTTCCCGTAGCGACCACCGGATTCCTCGTAGGTGGTGAATCCGTAGCCGTTGTACTGCTGCAGACTGTTGGAGGTGCCGAGCCAGATCAATCCGTTGCGATCCTGGAGAAACGCATTGACCGTGTTCTGCGAAAGGCCCTGTTCGGCGCCGATCGCCTCAAAGTAGAAATCCCGCCGCACCGCGGCGCCGTGGCCAACCAGCGGCAGCAGGACAACGAGCACCAACGCGACGACTCGCCAGCAACGCTGTGGGCTTGATCGGCGTATGGGCGTCGCAGGACCCTTCATGCGCGCGGTCGTCCGGACTTGTGGAAGCCGCGAGTGTAGGCAAACGCCGGCTGGGACGCCACGCGCAGCGAGCCGCGTTGTAGACTGGAGTACGTCTCGCGCACGGGTTGCAATGCACGTTCCCCTCAACCACACCGAGTTCAGCCAGACCCTCTCGACCCTGCGACTGGGCGTCGATCCGAGCGACCTGCACGGTTCGCTCACCGGTTTTCTGTGCGGTGGCGGTCGCGCATCGATCAGCGACTGGCTGGAGGTTCTCGCGCTCGACCCGGATGGCAACGCTCTCTCCAGTCACGCCGCCTTGCAGCGCCTGTTTCGCAGTTGCAGCGGGCAGTTTTCCGCAAGTCCGGCGGACGTCGAGCCGCTGCTGCCCGCGGTCAGCGCCCCTGTCTCGCAGCGTGCGGATGCGCTGGTCGAATGGTGTCGCGGATTTCTCGGCGGCTTCGGCCTGGCCGGCACGATACAGCGGATCGAGTTGTCGGCCGATGCGAAGGAAGTGCTCGCCGATTTCGGCACGGTGGCCGCGTCGCGTTTCGACGCGTCGGAAAAATCCGAGGATGCGCAGGCGCTCGCCGACGTGCTCGATTTCGCCCGCAACGGCGCCGCATTGCTGCATGCAGAAATCTCGAATGGCGCGCGCATTGCGGCGCGTTCACTGCACTGAGGTGGTCGCGCGTGGACGTTCTTCGATCCGTCGAGGCGTCTTCGCGCATCCCGGTGCGCGTCGCAGCGTGACCCGCATGATCGAGTGCCGCCAATGATCGAACCCAGGGAATTCGCGCGCCGGCGCAAGCAGCTGATGCGCATGGCTGGCAACGAGGCGATCGTCATCGTTGCCGCTGCACCGGAGCGCGTGCGCAACAACGACGCGCACTATCCATACCGGCAGGACAGCGACTTCCACTATCTCACCGGATTTCCCGAGCCCGATGCGGTGCTGGCGCTGGTTCCCGGGCGCGCGGCCAGCGAGACTATCCTGTTCTGTCGTGAGCGCGATCGCGAGCGCGAGCAGTGGGATGGTGCCCGTTCGGGTACTGAAGGTGCGGTCGCCACCTTCGGAATGGACGACGCATTTCCGATCGAGGACATCGACGAGATCCTGCCGGGCCTGATCGAAGGCCGCGAACGTGTGTATTACCACTTCGGCCGCGATACCGATTTCGACCTCAAGCTGATCGGGTGGGTCAATCGCGTGCGCCAGCTCGTGCGTTCGGGCGCGAAGCCGCCGCACGAGTTCGTCGCGCTGTCGCATCTGCTGCACGATCTTCGCCTGTACAAGTCGCGCAACGAGCTGCGGCTGATGCGCAAGTCGGCGGACATTGCCGCCGCGGCGCACATCCGCGCGATGCGCGCGACGCGCCCCGGCATGAATGAGCACGAAGTGGAGGCGGAACTTTTGCACGCGTTCCGCAGCGAAGGCGCGGTGGCCAGTTACGAACCGATTGTCGGCGGCGGCGCGAACGCGTGTGTCCTGCACTATCGGGCGAACAGCGCGCCGCTGGTCGACGGCGATCTGCTGCTGATCGACGCAGGCGCGGAATACCAGTGCTATGCCTCGGACATCACGCGGACATTCCCGGTCAATGGCCGATATTCGCCCGAGCAACGCGCTCTGTACGACATCGTGCTCGCCGCGCAACTCGCCGGCATCGACGAAGTCCGAGCCGGACGTCCATTCAACGCCTACCACGACGCCGCCGTGCGAATGATCACAAAAGGCTTGTGCAAGCTCGGGCTGCTCTCCGGCAGCGTCGAGAAAAACCTTCGCGAACACACCTATCGCAAGTTCTACATGCACAAAACCGGGCACTGGCTCGGCCTCGACGTGCACGATGCCGGCGACTATCGCGTCGATGGCGAATTCCGCGAACTCGAGCCCGGCATGGTCGTCACGGTGGAACCGGGGCTCTATCTCGCACCTGATCTGAAAGGTGTGCCGGCGAAGTTCCGCGGCATTGGCATTCGTATCGAGGACGATGTGGTGGTCACCGCGGGCGCTCCCGAAGTCATCTCGAGCGGAGTGCCGAAAGATGCGGACGAGATCGAGGCGTTGATGGCGTCGTCGCGATGAATGTGGTTTCCCTGTTGATGAGCGTGTTCTCGGCGCTGACGCCGACACCGGTGGCGCCGGTCGAGGCACCGACGGTCGAGTACGGCTTGTTCGGCACGTTGCATCTCAGCCGTCCCGCTGGAGCGATCGCCCACACGGTGCTGCTGTTCTCGGACCGCGACGGCTGGACGGCGCGCCAGGCCGACCTTGGCGCCACGCTGGCGCAGAACGGTGCGTTCGTGGTCGGCATCGACCTGCCGGCCTACGTGAAGCGGCTCGCGGCGATCAAGGACAAGTGCTCCTACCCAGCCGGCCACGTCGAAGAAGTCGCGCACTGGATCGAACGTCATGAAGGACTTGCCGCCTATTCAGCTCCGCTGGTCGTCGGCGACGGCGCCGGCGCGACATTCGCCTACGCGCTTGCCGCGCAGGTGCCGGCCGGCACCTTCGAGGGACTGCTGACGCTGGGCTGGGACGCGTCGCTTCAGCTGCCGAAGCCGCTATGCCCGGGCGATGCGGGCGCGATGACACGGACGTTAGCGGACGGTGGCGCGCGGGTGATCCCGGTCGCGAAAATGCCGCTCATCTGGTGGCCGCGACCATTTGCCGACGGCGCGCATGTCGACGACTTCATGCAGCCCGTCGTCGACGCTTGGAGCAGACTCGATGCGCTGCACCTGGCTTTCGCGCAACGTGCACCCGCTGCAGCGCTCGGCTCCGAGTATGCCCGGTGGCGCCGCAGCGAGGACGCCGCAGTCGTTGCGCTGCCGGACGATGTCGCGGACCTGCCACTGACCGACATCGCACCGGCCGTGGGCGATGCGCATCGTATTGCAATCATGCTCACGGGCGACGGCGGCTGGGCCGGGCTCGACCGCGGAGTCGCCGACGCGCTCACCGCGAAGGGCGTACGGGTCATCGGATTTTCCACCCTGAAATTCTTCTGGCACAAGCAGTCGGCGGACGTGGCGGCCGACGCCATCGCGCGCGTGATCGCGCATTACGGCAAGGCGGATCCATCCGCGCGCTTCGTGCTGATCGGCTATTCGTTCGGCGCGAGCCTGGTGCCGGTGGTGATCAATCGGCTGCCGGCGGCGGTACGAACGGTCGTCGATGGCGGCGTGATGATCTCGCCGGACGATGCGGCCGTGTTTGAAATCCACGTTGGCGACTGGTTCGGTTCGACGCACCACGACGACACATTGCCGATCGGGCCGGAGATCGCGATGTCGAAGGTGCCACTGGTATGCGTGCACGGCATGGACGAGGACGACAGCTTCTGCCTCAAGCCGCAGCCCAGCCACGTGAGTGGCGTCGACCTCCCCGGGGGCCACCACTATGACGGCGACTTCGCGGCACTCGGCGAGCTGATCGTCCGCAGCCTGCCAAAGGCGTCTTCGGAGCCGCCGAAGACCTGAGCGAACTGCGAGACAGTTCGCGCAAGTCTTTGCGCGGGCTGGCTTCATCGCCCCTATACTGCGATCACTGCAACGGTCGCAAATCCATGCCCATGTTCCGCTCCGCTCGTTCGAACCTGTGTGTCGCTCTCATCGCTCTTTCGATGGCAAGCGCGCATGCGCAGTCGGCAGATCCGGCCATGAGCGCGGCCGTCTTCGAGGACGTGCAGGCACCGCTGTCGGCGCCGGCTGGCCCGTCATCGACGATCGCAACGGTCACGCTTCCTCCGCCGGCGCAGTCGAGGACCGAGGCGGATCTCGATGCAGACAATGGCATCGCTCAGGATCCGGACAAGAGCCTCGTTGGCGCAATCCGCTTCGAGGATTTGCCGCATCAGATCGGTTCGCGCGTGCGTGTCCTGACGCGCGGACACCGCACTCATCTGGGTGTGGTGCAGTCGGCTGACGCGAAGCAGCTCACGCTGTCGATCAACCAGCGCGGGGGAAGCGCCACCTATGTGCTTTCGCGGGCGCAGGTCGAGCGTATCGATCCACGTTGACGCGTGCGCGGGGGAACGGAAGCGCCGGGAATCGCCTGCGGATTACAGCGGCGGTCGTGATGCGCGCGCGCCCGGTTGGACAAAGGTGACAGTGATGATGCGCGCAGTAGCACTGCTGGTACTGATTGTCGCGGCGGATCTCGCACGCGCAACTCCGGTCGACGAGGATGAAACGCGTATCGAGGCTCTCTTGCAGTCGGAGCGGGCGGTGCACGCGCAGATCCGCGCACAGGCGGAAGCGCAGGTCAACGCGCCGCCGGCACCGGTCGCTGCAGCGGCGATTGCTCCGCCCGTCAGCGCGTTGAGCGATGACGACTGGCTGGCCCCGACGGAGAAGCAGGATGGCACGCTCACGTTCGACGACCTCGCGCAGAACATCGGGCGACGCATCACCGTGATGACCGACGGGCATCGCGTGCATCACGGCAGCATCGTTGCCTCGAATGGCCGCGTCCTGACGCTGCGCGTGTCGAAGGCAGGCGGTCGGGCGATTTATACGCTCAAGCGCGAACAGATCGTGCGCATCGATCGGCGCTGAGGAACGCATCATGGTGACGTTCGTCCTGTTGATGCTCGTGTTGCCGTTCGTGTCCGGGATCTTCTACCTGTGGGGGGTTGTACGCACGGGGCGCGTCAGTTCGACGCTCGCTATTGTCATGTTGCTGATCTGGCCGGCGAGCATCTACGCGATGGTGCGCCACTGGGGCGACGAGGAATACGACATCCGCGTGCCGATGCTTGGCGCGTACGCCACGTTTTCATTGTGGCTCGGCGTGTGGGCGCTCGCCCCGAACGCACATCGAGAGAGGGTCGACCAGCAATACGCGCCGAACGCGTTCTCGCGCGCGGCAGTGGAAGCGGATCCGGTCGCCGACAGGCTGCAATTCGCCATCGCCCTGGCGAACACGGCGTATCGCAGTGGTTCGGTCGACATTCCCGCGGCGCACGCGACGATCGATGTGCCGACACATTTCCACTTCTACGATCGCGGCAGTCTCACTGCGCTGTATGGGGACTCCACGGACGGCCCGGGGGAGCGCGCGATCGGCTGGCTGGTGCACGAAAGCGTCAACCTCGCAGACGAGGACGAATGGCACATCGAGGTCGCATGGATCGGCGACGGGTTCGTCGCCGAGGGCGACCTTGCGACGCGCAAGCCGGACACGCTGCTCGCGCTCGGCCAGAAAGTGACCGAGAGCCAATCGGCCGAGCTCGACGAGGGCAGCAGTGTTCGTCTTGTGCGTTTTGCCGAAACGCCGACACTGGACACACTGCTGCATCGCGCGACCTGGGTCGAGGAATACGCGTACACGGAAAAAGGCGAGGCGCAGAACAAGCTCGACTGCCATGCCGTCAAGCTCGCCCGCATCGGCGCGATGCTGTATTCGATCAACGAAATGGACACGCAGCGCCAGGAACTGTGCCTGCGTTCGGTGCGGTTGGCGTCGACCCGCACTGCCTTCGCCAGCGGTCAGGAGTACGACGACCATTCCAGCCTGTTCGATCACCGCGCGAAATACGATCTCGCGGCTCTGGTCACCGGCGCGATCCAACAAGGGCAGTAGCCGGTTCAATCCCTTTTTCAGCGCCCGCCGATGAGGAAACGACGATAGCCGCCAGCCACCAGCGCGGCAATGTCGATCAGCAATCCGGGAACCCACGTTCCGCGTGGATACGCGAGATAGGAGCCGACCCACTCGGGGCCGAATTTCTGCTTGTAGCGCCGCAGACCCTGGTAATTGTAAAAACGTCCTCCGTACTGGAAGGCGAGCGCGGCAAGCCGCTCGTTGACGCGTGCGTACGGGTTGTCGCCGACGGCCGACAACGGCGCCATGCCGAGACTGAAGGTCTCGTGACCCTCGTCCTTTGCCCACTGCATGACGCGGGCGAACAGAAAATCCATCGTGCCACGCGGCGCGTCGTCGACATGCCGCATCAGATCGACGCTGGCGGTGCCGTTCGGTCCATACGGCGGCAGCACGTTGGCGAACGCGATCAGTTCGCCCGAGCGGCGAACCAGCGCAAGCGGACTCCACGCAAAATACTCCGCATCGAAATGGCCCAGCGAAAAACTCTTTTCATGCGCGTCCTTGTCGGCGAGCCAGGCGTCGGACACGCGCTCGAGCTCGCTGAGCAGCACGGTATCGAACGGCGGCTCGAGCAGCGCGAACGACAGGTTTTCCTTGGTCGAGCGATTGACCGCCTGGCGCAGGTCTTCCCAGCGCTTGCCGGCGAGCGTGAACTCGGACAGGCGGACCGTTGCGAGTTCCCCGAGTTTGAACAGGTCGAAGCCGAGGTCGTGATAGAGCGACAGATCCGGTTCCAGCACTTCGTAGAACACCGGCACCCGGTCCTGCGCGTCGGCAAACCGGCGGAACTCGAGGATCGCGCGCTTGATCGTGTCTTCCGGGCCGCTTGGCGAGCCCAGCGCAACGAGCCGGTCGCGCACGGCTCCGTAGGCAACGACGGCGTGGTTGTCGGCCGACCAGAACAGGTGCTTGTCGCCCATGAACGACAGATGCGCAAATTCGCCGCCGCCTGTTTCGAGATACACACCGCGTGCGCGTTCGAGCTCGGCGCGATCGGGCAACTTCAGCGCCGGTCGGCGCACGGCGAAGAACTGCCAGATCAGGTACGCGAAGAGGCCGAGCACCGCCGCAAACAGTCCTCGACCGATCCGCGAGGAATGCTCGCCGAAGCCGAAGTACCACAAATCGAAACTGTCGTCGCCGAGCACCGACCACACGCCGATCGCGAAGAACGCGAGCACCACGGCGACCAGTCCGCCGAGCCAGGTGAACGTGGTCAGCGATGTGAGGCTCATCGCGCGCTGGGTGAACTCGCGTTTGCGGGCGCGCAGCAGCAGCGCGATCGACAGCAGGAACAGGGATTCGCCGTAGTGCAGGCCTTTGGTCACCGCAAGCACCGCGCCGATGACGAGTAGCGGTTGCGTCAGCCGGTAAGCGAGCCGAAGACGCCCGTCGATGCCGCGGCCGAGCCCGAGCAGCACCACTCCCGTGACGATCGACAGCCAGTACGAACTTTCAACGGCCGCGAGGGGCAGGTTGGCGCGCACCACGACCACGTGTTCGTGCACCGCGGGAATCGCAGCCGACGCGAGCAGCACCAGGCCGGCGCCGAAGGTGAGCACCGCGAGGATTCGCATGCCGAGCCCGGCGAGCAGACTCGCCGGCAGGCCGAGCACACCAAACAATGGATGCGTCTGCAGGCGTTGTGCGGTTCGCGCAAACCCCGGCAGGCGCTCCGCCAGCATGCCGGAACCCGCCAACAATCCGGCCAGCAGCGGCAGCAGGTAGTACGAAATGCGGAACAGGAACAGGCCCGACAGGATTGCCGCGTTGTCGTAACCGCCGCTCGTCAGCGCGAGGAGCATCAGTCCGTCGAACACACCGAATCCGCCCGGGATCATGCTCACGAGCCCCAGCGTCTGCGCCGCGGCAAAGCTGCCGAGCAGTGGACCGACCTTCACGTGCGCGCCGGATATGTACAGGCAGCCGTAGAGCACCGCCGCACTCAGGATCCAGTCGACCGATGACGCAAGCGTCAGCACGATCTTCAGACGCAGCGGAGGCAAGTCGCTCCCGCGCGGCAGCCAGCGCATCAGGCGACGCCGCGCGGTCAGCACGAAAAATGCCGGAAGGTAGAACGCCGCGGCAACCAGGATGGAGACTGCGAGCCAGCGCGTCGCGCCTGCCGGAGTAATTGGAAGCGACCCGCCGGCCAGTGCCACGAGGATGATCACCGAAAGGCCAAGCGGCAACGACAGCACCTGCAGGCCGATCAATGCCGCGCCGAGTGGCAATTCGATCTTGCGTGCCGAGAAGCCGAGCAGGCGGATACCCGATCCGATCGCACCCGACAGGTTGAGGACGTTGGCGAGCGCATTCGCGACGAACGCGAGTCGCAGCACGTCGCCGGTCGGCATCGGCAGTTTCAGCCATCGTGCGATCAGCACGTCGATCACGCCGGTGGACGCGACTGCGAACAGTGCGAGCAGCGCCACTCCGAGTGCGGGCAGCGTCGGCACGTCGAGCAGGGTTCGCTGCATTTCCGGCAGGTCGAATTCGTCGATGCCGCGCACCACCAGCCAGCCGACCAGCAGAAGGAACGCAATCGGCACGATCCATCGCAGGTGAGTGACCCAGCCCTTCGCGACGGGTGCGTCGGTGCTGGCAGATTCGATCGTCATGCGCGCGGCATCATCCCCGGGAAGTCGGACATTTTAGCCGGCCGCATGATGCAGCGCCGGCCGTGTCGCGATGGACTCAGCGCGCCGTTCCCGCTTCGAGAAGGTCGCGCACGCTCTGGATGTATTGCGGCATCCAGTTCTTCGGCACGCCAAAGCCATGACCGACTTTGGGCAACATCACCGCTTTCGAGGATTTCTGACCCTGGGCGAACTCCGCGGCAAATTTCGGATCGCACACCTGGTCGGACTCGCCTTGCAGGATGCGCCACGTGACGTCGACGGTGTCGCGCTTGTCGAACACCCAGGTGGGCGGAGATTTCTGCCAGTGCGCGGTGATTCCCCCGCGCCCGGGGCAGAACGCCTTGTGGATCAGCAGATCCGGACAGAACGCGAGGCTGATGCCACCGCCGAAGCGCTGGCCCGCATCGGCGGCCAACGCGGCATACGCGATCGTTGCGCCAGAGGAGTAGCCGATGATGACCGGTCGCGTGTCGGCCGGCAGTTTCAGTTCGCGAACGAGACTTGCGCCGAGTCTGGCGAGCGCTCCGTCGGCATCGCTGCACGTACCGCGGCCTGCATCGAGGGCTTTGAGGTATTGCGGCGTGCTGAAGCCGGCGACCCAGTAACCAAGTGCGGCCGCCTCGTGCGCCATGTCGGTCACGCCGAGATTCCAGCCGCCGTCACCGGATGCGAACAGCGCGAGCCCGCGACTCGCGACCTTGGGTTTGTACAGGGCAACGTCGCCGAAGCCCTCAACGTCCATCCAGCGATCAGCCTGCGGATCCCGCACGGGCCCCGGCTTGTGTGATTCCGGTTTCGCGGCATGTTTGATGATCGACGCCCGATGGCTGGGCCTGGCAGCGGCGACGTTCGATTCGATCGCATGGGCGGTCATGGACACAAAGCAGGCGATCGCAAACGCGATCACCGGAAAACGGGCGCGGATCAAGGACATTCCGGAGCAGAAGAAAGGGGCAGCACGCTAACGGATGCGCGCCACGCTGTCACGCATCATGCTCGAGCGCGACAGCGCAGATGCATGCATCGGCCTCAGCGCGGAGGATTTTCGTCGTCCGCAGTGCGCTTCGCCAGCGCATCCGAGTGCAGCTCGAACCACATTGCATTGAGGACCGCGAAAGCGAGCGCGAGGCCGAGGCCCAGGATCCAGCTGAAGTACCACATCTGTTCAAACCTCCGGTGTGCGGAAATTGGATTTGCGGATTCGATATCACTGCGCTGACGCGCTAAGGCGCTTTTGCGAATGCTCGATCGCCCATCCCGAGCGCATCAATACATCCCGTGCGACCGCTTCACATGCTCCAGGCTCACGCGTCCGCGCAGCACGCGATAGACCCACGTGGTGTACGCGATGACGATCGGCAGCAGCACCGCGGTGACCAGCAACATCAGACCGAGCGTGCTTTTGCTGCTCGATGCATCCCACACGGTCAGGCTGTTGCTCGGCTCGACGTTCGAGGGCAGCAGGAATGGAAACAGCGCGAATCCAGCCGAGGTGATGGTGCCGGCAATGGCGACCCCGCTGGCAACAAAGGCGCTCGCGTGGTGGCGTTGACGGGTGAGCCATGGCGCCGCGAGCGCCGCGACGATGGCCGCCGCCGCGGCGACCGACGACCACGGCGTCAACGGTCCTTCGAGCAGCCAGCTGCCGGCGGTCGTCACGGTCTTGCGCAATGGATTCGACGGACCGTCGACATCGGCAACGCCGCTGATTGCATAACTTCCGATGCCGAGCAGCGCAATTCCGGCGACGATGTAAAGCACCACGAAGACCGGCGACGCGATGCGCAACACGCGCTCGGCGCGTTGCGCGATCACGCCATCCGCCTTCACCGCAGCCCATGCGGCACCGTGCATCACGATCATCGCAACCGACACCAAACCAGTGAGCAGCGGAAAAGGCCGCAGCAGGCCGAAGAATCCGCCTTCGTATGAGAGGCGCAGGGTCTCGTCATAGCGTAGCGGCACGCCGAGGAACAGATTGCCGAATGCGACACCACAGATCAGCGCGGGCACCAAACCCGATGCCGGCAGGATCCAGTCCCACAACTCGCGCCAGCGCGGGTCGATCAGCTTGGTGCGGATGTTGAACCCGACCGGACGCACGATCAGCGAAACCAGGATCAGGAACATCGCGAAATAGAAGCCGGAGAATGCCGCCGCATAAAGCATCGGCCATGCTGCGAAGATCGCGCCGGCTCCCAGAATCAGCCACACCTGGTTGCCTTCCCACACCGGCTCGATCGTCTCGAGCAGCGCGCGTCGCTCGTCATTGTCATGCCCGAGCACGCGCAGCAGGGCGGCAACGCCCAGGTCGAAGCCGTCCATCACGGCAAAGCCGATCAGCAGCACGCCAAGCAGCAGCCACCAGATGATGCGCAAGGTTTCGTACTCGAACATGCGTGTGCTCCGGTCGGCGTGGCGTCAGGTCTGGCCTGCCGCACGCGCGGCGGGCAACGAAGCGATCGGCAACGCGTCGTGCCCATCCTGTCCATCAGGCGCCTCCGGCCACATGCCGAGTCCATCCGGCCCCTTGCGCGCATAGCGCACCATCAGCACCGCATCCACGATGGCGAGTGCGGTGTAGAACACCACGAAGCCGATCAGGCTGGTGAGTACCTGCCCGGAGGTCACCGAGGAAACGCCGAGCGCGGTCGGCAGCACGCCTTCGATCGCCCACGGTTGCCGGCCGTACTCCGCGACGATCCAGCCGAGCTCGATCGCCAGCCACGGCAGCGGCAGGCTCCACAGCGCAGCTTTCAGATACCAGCGATGGCGATCCAGTTCGCGTCGTGCGGAAAGCCAGAACGAGTAGCCGAACAGCACGATGAACCACAGCCCGCACGCCACCATCAGGCGGAACGACCAGAACAGCACGGGAACATTCGGGATCGTGCTCTTCGCTGCGGTGCGGATTTCGGCGGGTGTTGCCTTTGCCGGATCGACCATCACGCGCTTGAGCAGGAGCGCGTAGCCAAGGTCGCGCTTGTGCTGTTCGAACGTCGATCGCGCCTGCGCATCGTTGCGATCAATGCGCAGCGTCTGCATCGCGGCATACGCCTGCATGCCGCTGCCGATACGCTCTTCGGCCTCTGCGACCAGCTCCTTGATGCCCGGCAGGACGCCGTCGAGCGATCGGGTCCCGATGAGGCCCATCACCCAGGGAATCTCGACGGCGAAGTGCGTGGTCCGCCCCTCGACATCCGGGAATCCGAATGCAGTGAACGATGCCGGCGCGGCTTCGGTCTCCCACATCGCCTCGATGGCGGCGAGTTTCATCTTCTGGTTTTCCGACACGGTGTAGCCCGACTCGTCGCCGAGCACGACGACGCTGAGCGCCGACGCGAGACCGAAGCTCGCCGCAACGGTCATCGAGCGCTTGGCGAAGTCGATGTTGCGACCCTTCAGGAGGTACCACGCGCTGATCGACAGTACAAACATCGAACCGAGCACATAGCCCGAGCTCACCGTGTGCACGAACTTCGCCTGTGCCACCGGATTGAAAAAGACCTCGCTGAAGGAGGTCACTTCCATGCGCATCGTGTCGAGATTGAATTCGCTGCCGACCGGATTCTGCATCCACGCATTGGCGATCAGGATCCACAGCGCCGACAGGTTGGTGCCGACGGCGAGCACGAACGTGACGCCGAGATGCTTCACACGCGAAAGCTTGTCCCAGCCAAAGTAGAACAGGCCGATGAAGGTCGCTTCGAGGAAGAACGCCATCAGCCCTTCGATCGCCAGCGGCGTGCCGAAGATGTCGCCGACGTAGTGCGCGTAGTAGGCCCAGTTGGTGCCGAACTGGAACTCCATCGTGATGCCGGTGGCGACGCCCATCGCGAAATTGATGCCGAACAGCACCCCCCAGAATTGCGTCATGCGCTTCCAGATGTCCCGCCCGGTCATCACGTAGACCGTTTCCATGATCACCAGCATCCACGACAACCCGAGCGTGAGCGGCACGAACAGGAAGTGGTAGAGCGCGGTCAGCGCAAACTGGAGGCGCGACAGGGTAACGACGGTTTCATCGATCATGCGCACTCTCCTGGACCGGCGCCAACAAATGGTCCTCGACGGCTGCCGGTCGCGTATCGGGACGCGGATGCGGGCGGAAGCAGACGAACCAGAGGAGAATCAGCAACGCAAGCTTGATGGCGATGATCGCGCCGAATTCGATACCGAAACGTCGCCCGCCGCGGCTGCGGAACCAGGAGCGATCAGTCAGAGGGTTATCCATGGCGTCCGGGCAGTTTACGCGCAGTCGCCGCAGCGCGCGTGCGGCAGAGGGTCCTTGTGGCAGATCGCCGCGTCGGCGCATCATCGCCAAGTGCGGGGGAGTGGCAATGCAATTGAATGACGACGGCGATGGCGCGACAGCCGATCTGCTCAAGCGCTGTTCCGGCGGCGACGTCGCGGCGTACGACACGCTCTTCGCTGCGGTCTACGCAGATCTGCACAATCGCGCGCGCTATCTTGCACGCGGTGCCGGAGCGACGCTGTCGACCACGGCGCTCGTGCACGAAACCTATCTCAAGCTGGTCGGGCGCGATCTGGCGCTCAATGATCGAGCCCATTTTTTCGCGCTCGCCGCGCGCGCAATGCGCCAGGTGCTGCTCAACGCAGCACGCGACGCGGCGGCACACAAGCGTGGTGGCGGGCTTGCGGCGGAGACGTTCGACAACGCACTGGCAGTGCCGTCGGACGCCGGCGATCATGTGGACGTCGTGGCCCTCGACCAGGCGTTGCGGCAGCTCGCGTCCATTGATGGCCGACTCGCACAAGTGGTCGAGCTGCATTTCTTCGCCGGGCTTGGCTTCGCACAGATCGGCGAACTCCTTGGAGTGACCGAACGCACCGTGGCGCGCGACTGGCGCGCTGCGCGCGCGATGCTGCAACTCCAGCTCGACGCCCCCAACGTGCAGCCGTGACGGAGTTGCCATTCGCGCGCGTTGCCGCGTTGTTTCGTGAAGCGCTGGACCAGCCCGACGCCGACCGCGCGCAATGGCTGGTCACGGCGTGCGAAGGGGATGAGCGATTGCGCGGCACGCTCGAACGGCTGGTCGCGTTCGATCAGCAGACCGGCCTCGCCATCGACCGTCCGTTGGACCTGCTCATTGCGGCGACCCTGCCATATGTCGACGATGCGCGACCCGGCGAGCGTGTTGGCCCGTACCGGGTGATGCGCAAGCTCGGCGAAGGCGGGATGGGAAGCGTCTGGCTCGCCGACCGCATCGAAGGCGGATTCACCCAGCAGGTCGCGCTCAAACTGATGCGGGTGGGCGCGGGTGGCGACGAGATCCTGATCGAGGGGCATCGCGAACGCAATTTGCTCGCGCAGCTCAATCACCCGGACATCGCGCGATTGCTCGATGGCGGCTTCGACGCACACGGTCGTCCGTGGTTTGCGATGGAATATGTCGAGGGTATCGAGCTTTGCGACTGGATCGAACGGACACAAACGGACGCGCGCACGCGGCTCGCATTGTTTCTGAGGCTGTGCCGAGCGGTCGCCTACGCGCACGAGCGCCTCATTGTGCATCGCGATCTCAAGCCATCGAATGTGCTGGTTCGGCCGGACGGCGGTCCGTGCCTTCTCGACTTCGGTATCGCGCGGCTGCTTGACGCGAATGCCGCGGCCGAGTCCACCAGCGGGCATGCGTTCCTCACGCGGGCTTACGCTGCACCGGAACAGATCGACGGTGGACCATTGACCACGGCAACCGACGTCTTCGCACTGGGTGCGATCCTGTTCGAACTGTTGACCGGGCTGCGCTATTCGACCCTTCGAAGAGAGGACGGAAGCGTGACTCGACCAAGCGCCGCGCTGGACGCCAGCGCTTCGGAACCAGGGCGGGTGACCGCGGCCAACTTGCGCGGCGATCTCGACGCAATCGTGTTGCGCGCGCTCGAGGGAGATCCGCAGCGGCGCTACGCGGGCGCGCAGGCGCTCGCCGACGACGTCGAACGGTATCTTGCAACGCGACCCCTGCGCGCACGTCCTGGAGGCGCCTTCAATCGCGCGTCCAAGTTCGTGCGCCGGAACCGGTTGGCAACGGCGGCGATGGTGATCGCGATGCTTGCGATGGCGGTCGGCACAGTGTTCAGCCTGTCGCAGATGCAGCGTGCCGAACGCATGGCCGATCGCGCCGAACGCAGCAAAGGATTCCTGATCGGCCTGCTCGAGGATGCCAATCCATTCGATGACCGTCCCGGCCGCAAGGCGCCAGCCGACACGTTGCTCGACAACGCGCTCGCGCGGATCGAGCGCGATTTTGCCGATGCGCCGCTGGTGCAGGTCGAGATCCGCACGCTGATCCAGCAGGCCCTGCTGCGCACGGGCGATCCGCGCAGGGCGCGCGCACTGGCGCAGCAGAACGTCGATGCGCTGCGCGTGCTCGAACCGGAGTCGCCTGCGCTGGCAATCGCGCTGACCACATTGGGAGTGGCGCAGGAGCAGAGCAGCGCGACAAGCGCTTCGACGACATCACTGCTGGACGCCGAGCGCCTGCTGCGCGATGCGGGACCTGCCTATGGTCGCGACCGCATTGCGGTCATGACGGGACTTGCCAAGCTCGCCAACGCGACGGGAGATCACGTGCGCGCGCGCCAGCTGCACGACACGGTGCTGGCCGAACGGCAGCGGATCGACGGCAACGAGAGTCCCGATGTCGCGATGGACCTGATGAATCTTGCAGCGGACGCGTTCTACGTCGAGCACTACGACGAAGCGGAAGCGACGGCACTGCGGGCGCGTGCGATGGTGGTCCGGCTGCTCGGCCCCGACCATGCGCGCCTGATCTACGTCGACAACGTGCTCGGCCTTGCCCAGGCCAGCGCCGGACATGTCGCTGACGCGGTGGCGACGCTCGTGGCTGTCGAGCGGCAGGCACGTGCCACGTTGAAACCGGACGCACCCATGCTGGCCACCGTGCTCGGAGCGCTGGGCTACGCGCGCACGCTGCAGCACGACGCAGACGGCGCCCTGGTCGCGCTGACGGAATCGCACCGGATCGGCGAGGCGACCGGGCAACCCTTGCGCGGACGCGTCAGCTCGCGTCTCGGGATGCTGTTGTTGACGATGGGTCGGACCGATGCGCTTGCCATGCTGGATCGGGCACGCGTCGAGTTGGCCGAGTCGGGTGGCAACGGTGGCTATCTCGAGTTGGCGCAGGCGGCCTACGGAGTCGCGCTCGTCCACGCGGGCGACCGCTCGGGCGAATCGATCACGCGCCAGGCGCTAGCAACGCTCCGCGCAGGGAAGGATGCCGGCACATCACGCGTCGGCGACATCGAGTTGCTGTTGGCCCGGTTGCTGACGCGTCCCGATCAGGCCGACGAAGCAGTCGGCCTGCGTCGCGACGCACTGGCGGTGTTCCGGCGCGTGCTCGGAGCGACGCATCCGCGCACCCGCGAAGTGGAGTCCATGCTGGCGCTTGCCGATCCGGCCTGAGGTTGCGGTAACGTCGACGCCGAGGAATGTGAAACGTCAGGGGATTGCCGCGAACGCATCGCGCGTCAGGTTTTCCGGCTCTCCGTCCGTACACACCACGTCGTCTTCGATGCGGATGCCGCCGTAGCGGCGAAATGCATCGACCTTTGCCCAGTCGATGTCTTTCGACGCGGATTTTTCCTTCAATCCCGCCAGCAACAGGTCGACGAAGTAGAGGCCCGGTTCGATCGTCACGACCATTCCGGGTTCGAGCTTGCGTGTCATGCGCAGATAGGGATGGCCGGCGGGCCGCGCAATCGTGCCGCCGCTCTCGCTGGCCTGGAAGCCGGCGACATCGTGCACCTGCAGGCCGATCGGATGACCGAGGCCATGCGGGAAGAACACATTGGAGACGCCGGACTCCACCGCACTTTCGGCACTCATCCGGATGAATCCATGTTCTTTGAGGATTCCGGCAAGCACGTGGTGCGCATGCAGGTGCAGCTCCGGATAGCTCTGGTTGGCGCGTACCCTGGACACGAACCCCTGTTGGGCAACATCGACCGATTCGATCAGCGCGCGGAATTCGCCTGCGTCGACCGACGCATACGTGCGCGTGATGTCGCTCGCGTAGCCGTGGAAGCTTGCGCCTGCGTCGATCAGGAACGAGTGCGATTGCGTCGGCGGCGCATGGCCGAGCTCGGTGTAGTGCAGCACCGCACCATGTTCGTTGAGCGCGACAATGTTGCCGTACGGAAGCTCGTTCTCGGTCTGGCGTGCGCTGGCGAGATACGCCATGTGGATGTCGTATTCGGAAGCGCCGGCGCGGAACGCACGCTCGGCCGCGCGATGTGCTCGCGTTCCGATCTTGCTCGCGACGCGCATCATCGCGAGCTCGTAGGGGGTCTTGTACGAGCGCTGGTAATGCAGGAAGTCGAGGACGGCCTGAGGGTTGTTTGGCGCGAATCCGTCGAGACCCGCGCCGGTTTCGCCGATCACCGCGCAGCGCGTTGCATCGGTCGGCAGATGGGCCCGTGCGTCCTTCGGCTCGCGGATGATCGCAATGTCGAAGTGCTCGACCCAATACCCGGCCGGCGCGTCGGGGACGACGTGCCAGTAATCATGCGGCTGCAGGTAGACGAGCTTTGGCTTCTTGCCGGGCGTCAGGACCAGCCACGAACCGGGCGCCTTCGTCACCGGAAGCCAGTGCTTGAAGTGCGGATTGACGGCGAACGGATACGGCCGGTCGTCGAGGAACTGCAGTGCCGGACGTCCGGACGCGATGACCAGGTGATCGAAGCCGCCGATCTCGAGTACGCGCGCGCAACGCGCGATCAGCGTTTCGATGTGCAGCGCGTAAAGTGGCTGGAGGTCGGGATGCCGGATGTCCATGCGAATTCCTCGGGAGTCGCGCAATTGTGACGCGCGCATCGCATCTGCGGAAGCGCAACCGGCGTCGCGGCACGACGAGGAGGGGCAATCAGCGTGGTGCGGCGGACTCGAACCCGTTCGCGAAAATGCTGTCCCAGCCGATCGTGGTGGATGCCGCGCTTGAGCGGACGAAGCCGGGACTGACGGTCTCGATGTCGATCCTCGTCGCCGCTTCATTGCCGTCGCGAACGACCCGCCCGACGAAGTACGCATTGTTCGGCGTGCCGCCGAGCCAGGTGAGCGAATCGTCTGGATGATGCTGGAGGACCGCATATGAATTGAGCGGATTGGGTGAATGCGTCCAGCGCAGGCGCACCGTCGCAATGCCCGGACTGGTTTCGGTCATGCTTTCGACGACGACGGCGGACGGCGGTTGTGGAACGACGCGTGGCGCTTCGTAAACCGCAATGCGACCGACGTGGATCGTGTACGTCTGCGCGGTTGCATCCGGCACGAAGCGCAATGCGACGACGGCCAGCGATTTCCCTGCATACGGCGCGAGATCGAACGTGGTCGTTTCCCAACCCGCAGTGGTCGACGCGCCGACGTCGAGATACTCGAACGTCGACGGCGCGTCCTCGAACGCAAGCCCGACCTGCAGATGCGTGGCCCCCGGCCGGCCGCCACCCTTGAACGCAATATCGAGTTTCGTGTCGGCATCGATCTCCAGACGGGTTTCGTACAAGCGCAGATCGTTGACCGCGTCGAGCGTGCCCGACACTTTCAGAGAGGTTCCGCCCCAGTACGCATCGCTCCAGTCGAGTGCGGGCGTCAGCAGCGTGCCGCCGCCGCGCACAATCCAGCGCCACGTCGGCAGCACGTCCTGCAAGCTGAGATTGTTCCAGTCGTCGTTGGCGAGCACGGCGCCATCGATTGCGTAACGACTGCCTTGGCCGGTGTTGAAGTTGGTCACGAACGGCAACGAGGTGATGGGCGAGTTCGCCGGAACGTAGTGCGCCATTCCCTTCCACGCACTGGAGGTCGTCGTGTTCGCAGGGTCATGATTCGGACCGATCCAGAAACGGTTGTCGCGTGTCTGGAAATCGTCCTGGCTGGTGGATGAGTGGAACGTCCATTCCGGACGGTAGAGGCCGAGCGAGGTGACGTGTGGCACGCCTTCGGGAAACAGACCCGTCCAGTTCACCGATGTGTTGTAGCCATTCGATTCAACGTCGACGCCGGCAAACAACTCGTACGGATCGCGGCCGAGCGACAGCGCCAGCGAATGCGAGTTGGCCAAGCCGCTGGTCGACCAGTTGAAGTTGAGGAACATGTCGTTCGAGACGACCGTCGCGCCATCCTGGTAGAACATCTGGTTCTGCGCAGTCAGCGCGTTCTGGTAGCTGATCGCACCGCTCTGCGTCATCGAGTCGTACCACACCATGCGCAGCTTGGAATTCGCCTGTATGTACTCGAGCATGTCGCGCATGTCCGACGCCAGCGCGGCGTTGGCGCCCGATGTTTCCTGATTGATGAACCAGCCGTCGAAGCCGTAGAACTGGGCGGCTTCGATCAGCTTGTCGGCGACCGGAAACGTGGTGCCATCGCGTTGCACGAAATCGCGCACCCATTGCAATTGTCCGCCGTAGACGTTCGGCGGAAAAAACACGTTGCCCAGCACCGGAACGCCGTTTCGGTGTGCGGCATCGATCACGGTCGCATTCGGAGCGAGGATCAGGCCTTCGCCCGCCGAACCACCCCAGAACACCAGCGCATCCATGTATTGCCAGTAGTTCGGCGCGTAGTAGCTCATCTCCGCGGAGCCCTGTGACGGATTGAACGACGTCGGACCGAACGCGACAAGCGGCATCACGCGACCTTCGTTCGCGTGCGCGTGCGCGTTGACGCCGAGCAGTGGATCCGAAAAGCGTGCGGCGAGCGGTACGTTCGAACGGTTGTAGGGCGCGTCCGGATCGGTGGCCGGGTCCCACGCAAGCAAGGTCAACGGATGCCAGTAGGACGCGAACGGCTGGCCCGGCAGCGATGAGGAGCCGGTAACGATCGGCGCCTGCGTCGGCTGCCCGAAAGGAACGGATTGCGCGTTCGACGACACGGATGCCGCAGCCGACGTCGCTGCGAGGATCGAGCAGATGGCACACCGGCGTACATCGAACTTCATGCTGGATTCCCCATGTGCCATGCGGCTGGCCGTTGGCGCCATCGTAGGGTTCACGCGGCGCGCGACGCAAGGCAGGCACGCTCCGGTGGGAGCGGCTTCCGCCGCGATGCTTCCTGCGGGTCGAGCCTCGCGGCTGAAGCCGGTCCCACCGGAAACGGTGTCCACTCGATGGTTGCGAACTTCAGCGCTTGCGGGTTCCACGAAACTCGTGGCGGAGCCAATCGTCGAGCAAACGTTTCTCGTAGCGCAGCGGATCGCTGGACGATCCCACCGAACGGTTGAGGAAGCCCGGGTCGCGCAATGTGCGGTCGCCTTCCGCGACGATGCCGCCGTCCGCGTCGGTGACGCTGAAATGCAGGTCGATGCGCGGCGGATAAAAGTCCTTGATGATCCGGACGTCATCCCAGCGCGGCCCGCGCCATGGTTCGAATGTGCCGGCGCGATCGACGTCGGTGAATGTGACGTTCAGTCGCTCGCCTGCGGGCAGCGCGCGGTCCGCGCGGAAACGAAGGTGGCGCGCCAGTTCGGTCAACCATTCTTCAGGGCGGTACCGGTCGATGCCCGGATTCTCGCGCGAGTCGCTGAACTTCGCCGGGTCGGACCAGGTGACATCGATGCGCTCCGGTGGCGGTGTCGGCGCAGCGCTGGCAACGACAACCCCCAGCGACAACGCCAGTGCAGACATTGCAATCGCGGACCTCACGTTGGCGAACCGGCTTTTCAACAGACTTCTCCGCAATGGGGAATCGAGACAGCATCCCCGGTTCATATCCGACGCGCCAGTGCATCCGATCGTCGCCGCTGGCTCGCCAGACGCGGTCGAACGTGCTTGAATGCGCGTCTGAAGCGGGGGTGCCTGGAACGACAGGCTGAGAGAGACCCTTCGAACCTGATCCGGTTAGCACCGGTGTAGGGAAGCTTCGAGGTCGTCGCCCGTCGCCGGCCTTCGGTGCTCCCCGCTTCCCAAGATCCTCCGCACGTGCCGTGCGGAACTCCAGGAACCGAGGAACGCATCGATGAACGCCCTGCCTGCCGCGCTGCTGCGCGAAACCGCCGAACTGTCCGAATCCGTGACGCGTCCGATTCCCGGTTCGCGCAAAGTCCATGTTGAAGGGTCGCGCCCGGATATCCGGGTGCCGATGCGCGAAGTCACGTTGGCCGATACGCCCTCGACGTTCGGTGCGGAAAAGAACGCGCCGTTCGCGATCTACGACACGTCCGGGCCCTACACCGATCCCGGTTACGCGGTCGACCTGACCGTGGGCTTGCCCGCGTTGCGCGCGCGCTGGATCGAGGAGCGCGGTGACACGCATCAGCTCGGCGATTTCACGTCGCCGTTCACCCGGCGCCACGCGACGGCGCCGTCGCTTGCCGACGTGCGCTTTCCGAACATCCCCAAGCCGCGCGTCGCGAATGCGGGCGCCAACGTGAGCCAGATGCACTACGCGCGGCGCGGCCTGATCACGCCCGAAATGGAATACGTTGCAATCCGCGAAAACCAGAAGCTCGACGCAATGCACGAACGGCATCTGCTCAAGCAGCATCCCGGCCAGTCGTTCGGCGCGGCGATTCCGAGGTTGATCACGCCCGAGTTCGTGCGTGACGAGATCGCTCGCGGTCGCGCCATCATCGCGAACAACATCAACCATCCCGAAAGCGAGCCGATGATCATCGGCCGCAATTTCCTGGTGAAGATCAACGCGAACATCGGCAACTCGGCGGTGACGAGCTCGATCGCCGAGGAAGTGGAGAAGATGGTCTGGGCGATCCGCTGGGGCGCCGACACGGTGATGGATCTGTCCACCGGCAAGCACATCCACGAAACACGCGAATGGATCCTGCGCAATTCGCCGGTGCCGATCGGCACGGTGCCGATCTATCAGGCACTGGAAAAGGTCGGCGGCGCTGCCGAAGACCTCACCTGGGATCTGTTCCGCGACACGCTGATCGAGCAGGCGGAGCAGGGCGTCGACTATTTCACGATCCATGCCGGCGTGCGATTGCCGTTCGTGCCGATGACCGCGAAGCGCGTCACCGGCATCGTCAGCCGCGGCGGCTCGATCATGGCCAAGTGGTGCCTCGCGCATCATCGCGAGAGTTTCCTCTACGAACGCTTCGAGGAAATCTGCGAGATCATGAAAGCGTATGACGTCGCGTTCTCGCTCGGTGACGGCCTGCGTCCCGGTTCGATCGCCGATGCGAACGATCAGGCGCAGTTCGCAGAGCTCGACACGCTCGGCGAACTCACACAGGTTGCGTGGAAGCACGATGTGCAGGTGATGATCGAGGGCCCGGGTCACGTGCCGATGCACCTGATCAAGGAGAACATGGAGCGCCAGCTCGAGAAATGTGGCGAAGCGCCGTTCTACACACTCGGACCGCTGACCACCGACATTGCGCCCGGCTACGATCACATCACCAGCGCGATCGGCGCCGCGATGATCGGCTGGTACGGCACCGCAATGCTCTGCTATGTCACGCCAAAGGAACACCTCGGCCTTCCCGACAAGCAGGACGTGCGCGACGGCATCATCACCTACAAGATCGCCGCCCATGCAGCGGACCTCGCGAAAGGCCATCCGTCGGCGCAGGCGCGCGACAACGCGTTGTCGAAGGCGCGCTTCGAATTCCGCTGGGACGACCAGTTCAACCTCGGCCTCGATCCGGAAAAAGCGAAGGAATTCCACGACGAGACGCTGCCGAAGGATGCGCACAAGACCGCGCATTTCTGCTCGATGTGCGGACCGAAGTTCTGCTCGATGAAGATCACGCAGGATGTGCGCGAGTACGCCAGAATCAATAATATCGGTGACGAGTCCGCGCTCGATGCAGGCATGGCAGAGAAGTCCGCCGAATTTCGCGCTGCCGGCGCGCAGATCTATCTCTCAGAGTGAGGTTCC
>NZ_JBDSWZ010000035.1:0-7357 GCF_039926425.1 Dokdonella sp. | reverse complement strand
CGGCTTAAAGTCAACGACAACGATGGCAACCCGATCGAGATCGCAGCGGTCGTGGTGTGGCAGGTGGTCGATACGGCTGAAGCAGTGTTCTGTGTCGATGACTACGAGAACTACGTCCAGATCCAGTCCGAATCGGCGCTGCGCCAGATGGCGCAGAGTTATCCGTACGATTCGCACGATACAAAGGAGCCGTCGCTGCGCAGTCATGGCGACGTGGTCAATTCGCACCTGCGCGACGAAATCCAGCAACGCCTCGGCAAAGCCGGGGTGAAGGTGATCGAATCGCGCATCAGCCACTTGGCGTACGCGCAGGAAATCGCCCAGGCGATGCTGCAGCGTCAGCAGGCCGGCGCCATCATTGCAGCGCGCACGCGCATCGTCGAAGGCGCAGTCAGCATGGTCGAAATGGCCCTGACGGAACTCGGCAAGCGCGGCGTGGTGGAACTGGACAACGAGCGGCGCGCGGCGATGGTCAGCAACCTGCTGGTGGTGTTGTGCGGAGAGCGAGGAACGCAGCCGGTGGTGAATACCGGGACGCTGTATGTGTGATCGTGCAGATCACGACGGTCATGGAGCGGCCGTCGATGGCTGCATCGTTTCACGAACAGCGCGCCTGATCGGGTGACGGAGAAAAAAGCCTATCCGCTTCGGATCAGCGCAATCGTGCTCGATGCGATGCAGCGCTGGTCCAACGACGAGTTGCGGTCGTTGAACGCGCAAATCGAATTCGTGTTGCGAGAAGCACTGCGTGAATCCGGTCGCCTCAAGCCAGCTCCGAAAGCGCACCCGCTGAAGGATGATCCCCACTGAACCTTTCAAGGTGCTCAGCGCGGGGTCATGCGTCCGCGCTAGCATGCGCGACTCCCCGCAAGATCCCTGGAACCGCAGCCATGCCCATTCGCTCATTCGCCTTTGCCGTTCTGCTGGTCGCATCCGCGGCGCAAGCCGCGACCAAACCCAAGTCCAAGCCGGCGCCGGCGGTGGAGCAGGCGCCGGTCGAGAACATCGACGTGGACGCGATGGCGCGGGCGAAAGATGCCGACGCAAGCGTGCCAGCCGATCCGTCGGTGGCGATGCCGCCTTCCACACCGGCCGCGGAAGAACCGTCCGCTGTCGAGCAAGCGCCGCCCGCGTTGCCTGCGCAGGCCAGCGAAGCGGCGGTTCCACCGTTGCTCGCGCCCGCGCCGGACGATGCAGAGCGTCGTCTGGGAGCAGCATGCGAGGCACGCGCAAAAAGCCTGCTCGATTCGGCGCAGAAAGGCGATTACGCCACCGCAACACACGACTTCGACGCGAAGATGCGCACCGCATTGCCCGAACCGAAGTTCAAGAAGGCGTGGGAGTCGCTGGCACAATTCGGCGCGCTGACGGCGCGCGGACAATCGCACATTGCCAAAGGACAGGACTATCTGGCGGTCACCGTTCCACTCATTTTCGAAAAGGCGAATCTGTACGCGCAGGTCGCCTGTGGCAGCGACGGTCGGATTGCCGGCTTCTACGTGAAACCACTGGATCTGCCGAAGCAATGACATTGGGCTGGCCCGCGCTTTCGATGGCCAACACGATCCGCACGTGACCCACTCAAGGCCTGAGCCGCCGCCACGATGCACGACGCAACAACGGCGCGCCGTGGTGGCGCGTTCGCGCGCTCTTGGAGTTCCAGCCCACTACGGCCGCTCGCGAGCGTTGACCATTGTGCGCGAACCGGCGTTTCTTGATTTCATCGGCACCGACATCCACGCACGTGAGCAATGGCTCGCGCCCCCCGCTGCGCGCGCCTTCGTGCGCATGCGCGATCAGGCCGCGCAGGATTGCATACCGTTGCAACTCGTGTCGGCATTCCGTTCCGCCCAGTACCAGTTGGGCATCCTCGAACGCAAACTGGCACGCGGCCAGGCGATCGACGACATTCTTCGCGTCAGTGCAGCTCCGGGTTACAGCGAACACCACAGTGGCCGAGCGATCGATCTGACGACGCCGGGTTTCACTGCGCTCGAAGAAGCGTTCGAGCAGTCCGACGCGTTTGCATGGCTGGTGGTCCACGCAGCACGGTACGGCTTTGCACTCTCGTATCCACGTGGAAACCCGCATCGCATCGACTACGAGCCTTGGCACTGGTGCTGGCATCGGCGGTCTGTCGAAGTGGGACGCGCCCGTTGAGGTCGCCGATGGACGTTCCAACGTACGACCGATCGGCACGGACGACGCTGGCGGCCGCGCTGTGCGCGCCCGGCCTACGACGTTTCGTTCGCTGCAGTTTTCCGGCCCGACGTAGCTGATCCTGTCGGCCGGACGCGTTCTGCGCGGCCGGCGCTCTTGCGGTACGGCACGCCGAACACCGGCAAAGCTGAGCGCGGCACAGCTAGGACGGGTTGCCGGTCCGCCTCCACCCATGCACTCCAAGCGCGATCCAGCCGCAAATCAACGCGACTCCCCCAAACGGTGTGATCGCGCCGATCCAGCGAGCAGCTCCAGTTGCCAACGCGTAGAGACTGCCGCAGAAAAGCACGCTGCCAATGGCGAAGCAGGCTGCAGCGATCCATAAACCGCGATCAGTGCGTGCGCGGGCAAGCAGGCCGACCGAGAGCAACGCGAGCGCATGCCAGAACTGATAGTCGACCGCCGTGTGCCAGATCGCCAGTGCGCGATCGTCGAGCGCGCCGCGCAGCGCATGGGTACCGAACGCTCCAAGCACGACGGCAAGTCCTCCCGCGACGGATCCGGCACACAGGGCGAATCGGGGCAGGTTCATACGTATCGGGTCCCATGTGGAGCGTGTCGGCGGTGCAACCGAATGGTTGCATCGCCAGTCACGTGCGGAACGAATCAGGATTTTTTCGGCGCGGCCGGCTTCTTTGCCACAGAAGGGGCGGCAACGGGCTTCGCCGCGTCGAGCGGTTTCAACAGATCCTCCATTGTCTCGTTGAGGCCGGCGTACTTGTACGTTGGCAGCACATACGTCCAGCCATCGAAACGCGAGTTGAGATCGCCGACTTCCTTGTTCACTGCCGCGAGCCGGTTCGCGCGGTCCTTCACCGGATCGCTGACTGCAAGCGGCTTGATCGGCTCATCGACCACCTTTGCGTCCTTCGGAGTCGCGGGCTTCGCGGCCGACGCGTCGAACTCGGCCTTGGCCTTCGCCTGAGCAGCAGCGATGCCCTTGTCCGCCTGCACCGCGTCGAGCGACGCGACGAACTGCGCGCGGTCCTTGCCTTCTTTTTCCCACGCCGTGATGTCGATGACGAGGCCGTCGAACAGTACAAAATGCGCCTTGGTGGACTTGTCGTCGGCGGGCGCGTCCTTCGCGGGAAGGACATCGTCGAACCGTAGCCCGGCGAGCGACGATGCCGGCCCGTTGAGGGTGTAGTCGGCTGCCGGATCGCGCCCTTTGGGAAGGTCCGCCAGCTTGAAATTCGCATCGGTTCCGGCGTCCTTCGACAACACGACGCTCTTGCCGTCGGAATGCATCATCGTCACCGAAGCCACGCGTGTCGCAGCAATGTCGACGAGATCCTTGCTCAACCAGTCGGCCGCGCCCTTCTCCACCGTCAGCGAGCCTGCGACAAGCCAGCTCGCGTCGTCGCCGACGCGGCGGACAAAAGTGCCGCCACCGCGTTCATTGGCAATTCCAACGATCAGCTTCACCGGCTGCGTCAAGCCGTCGAGTTCGACCTGCATTCCCTTCGCGTCCTTCGCCGCGACATCGTCCACTCCGAGCATGGCGTACTTGTCCTTGTTCGACGTCTTTTCCTCGAGCTTCCTTGCGTCGGCAAGCCTGAGCAGAAACCCGCGCAGTTTTCCGGTGTCCACCGCATAGCCATTCTTCTCGACAACCGTCCATCCATTGGCACCGCGGGCGAGGGTCGCGATCGTCTTGCCCTCCGCACCGGTGACGACGACCTTGCTGACGTCGTTGACATGATCGCGCAGCTCCGGAACGAGATAGGTGGATGATTCGCCGGTGTTTTCGCTGCGGGGCGCGTTCGATCGATGGATCGCGAGCGCGGCGACGATTGCGATCAACGCGGCAAGCGCGAGCCCGATGAGGGTCTTGTGGTTCATGCGCGGCCTCCGTTTGCCGTGCGACGGCGCTGACCACGCCACCACGCGAACGCCAGTGCCGCGAACGTCAGCAACAACGGGATCAGCACGATGTTGATCAATTTCAGCTTGGTGCCGAGCGTTTCGATTTCCGCATCCAGCTGACGTCGCACCCCGCGCAGTTCCTTGCGGATCTCCAGCTTGCGCTTGAGGAAATTGTCGAGCTCTGACTTCTGTTCGGGCGACAGGATCTGCGCCTGGTCCTTGGTCTTGCTGCTCTGCAGCTCCGTGAGCTTCCGCTCGGTGTCGGACAATTCCTGCTGCAGCTCCTGTTCCTTCGACCGGAACCGCTCGTCCGCGTTGCGCTTGATCGACTCGACCGTGGTGAACGGCCGCTGCGACGTGGCGCGTCCGCGCACCGAAATCAGGTCGCTCGAGCCAGCCAGATTGTCGAGCGCGTTGACGGCAAAGTCGCCATTGCTGGCGAACGCATTCATCACGCTCTGGCCGAAGAACGGACGAACCTGCACCCACATCCGGTCGCTGAGGAGATCGGTGTCGGCGACCACGACGATCTGCCCGTTCGCGTCCTTCGATTCGGCCAGCCCACCCGCGTCCTTTCGCTCGGGGAACGCCGTGCTGAACTTGCCGGTGACGCGTGCGGCAATCACGAACGGCGAGCCCGCAGGCGTGTAATTGGTCATCAGGATGCTCGGATCCTGCAGCATGCGCAGTCGATCTGCCGGCACGCTTGCCGCATCGGATGACGTCTGGATCAGCGGGATGAGCTTCTCGTCCTTCGCATCCTTGGCCAAGTCGAAGAACCCTGCCGACGCGACGTTGATCGTATCAAGGTTCGCGGTGACGACATCGTCGCCGTTCAGGTCGGACTTGGTCAGCCCGAGAATCGCCGGGTGGCGAACCGGCGCCTGACCCTGGCCGGGGCTGACGGGCAACGCACGCGCCCGGTCGAGCACCACCTTCTTCGGGTCGTACTCGATGCCCCACGCCTTGAAGAGCTTCGGCAAATCGGACGATTTGTCCGCAGCCATCGCCGCCATCGGATTCGACGGATCCGCACCGGCATTGTCGAGTTCGGAAATCGGATCGACGAAGGCGAGCAGATGCCCGCCGTGCAGAACGAACTGGTCGATCGCGTATTGCGCATCGTCGCCGAGATGCTTGGGCTGCACGACCACCAGCACGTCGATGTCCTTGTCGATTGCCTTGAGCGTTGCCGGATCGATCTTGCGCATGTCGAACAACTGCGACCATTGCTGAAAAACGGCCCAGGGCTCGCGCATCTGCTGCGTCGCCGGATCAAGATCGGCCGTCATCGGCAACTCGCTGAGCAGCCCGACCACCGGTTTCTTCGGCGACTCCAGCTCGTGGATCAGCTTGGCGACGTCGTATTCGAGAAACGTTTCCTTGTCGGGCTGCAGGAACGGGATCACCGACTGCCCGTTGGTCGAGTTGGTACCGGCGAGTCCGAAGAACACCTTGTCGCCGGCAGCGGAGACCGGCACCGATTGAAGGCCGAAGCTGGTGGCGCGGTCCTCGTCTTCGGAGAACGGCAGCGGGTCGATCACCTCGAGCCTGATCTTGCCGCCCGAGCGCGACGCCATTTCCTGCAGCATCTCGCGCACACGGGTGAAGTAGGTGCGCAACTGCGGGAGGTCCTGGGTACCCTTGTCGGAATAGAACAGGTACAGGTTGATCGGCTCGTCGATCGACTTGATGATGTTTCTGGTTCCGTCGGACAGCGTGTAGAGATGGTTCTGGGTGAGGTCGACGCGCGCACCGCGGAATGCCACGTTGATCAGCAGCATCACCGCGACGAACAGCACGGCGATCACCAGGAGTGCGGTGCCCGAAAGGGCCTTTCGATTGAGTGTCATCGTCCGATCCCCCCGTTATGCCGCTTTCTTGAGGTCGATGACAACCGCGGTGGCATACAGCCACGCGCCGATCATCAACACGAAATACACCAGGTCGCGCAGGTCGATGACGCCTTTGCTGATCGATGCGAAGTGCGTCAGAAAACTCAGGCCTGCCACCGCATCGACGATGCCTTGCGGCGCAATGGCGCGAAATGCGTCGAGCACAAGCGGGAACCCCGCAAGCAGCAACAGGAAGCAGATCACCACGGTCAGGATGAATGCCACCACCTGGTTGCGCGTCGCTGCGGAAATGCACGAGCCGATCGCAAGGAACGCGCCGGCCATCAGCAGCGAACCGAGGTAACTGGCGAAGATCACACCATTGTCGGGGCTGCCGAGGTAGTTGACGGTGAGCCAGATCGGGAACGTCAGCACCAGCGCGATTGCAATGAATGCCCAGGCCGCGAGGAACTTCCCGAACACGGCCTGCCACATCGTGACAGGCAACGTGAACAGCAGTTCGATGGTGCCGCTTTTCCTCTCTTCGGCCCACAGGCGCATCGACACGGCGGGCACCAGAAACAGGTACAGCCATGGGTGGAAACTGAAGAACGGTTGCAGATCCGCTTGGCCGCGCTCATAGAAATTGCCGAGGTAGAACGTGAACGCGCCAGCGAGCAGCAGGAAGATCACGATGAACACGTACGCGACCGGCGTCGCGAAATAACTGCGCAGTTCGCGCCTGAAAATCGTCGTCACCGGACTCATGTGCGTGCCTCCGTGCCGGCCGAGCCTTGCGTGATCGTGCGGAACACCTCATCGAGACGTCCGGGTTCGAGCGCGAGTTCGCGCACGGCGATTCCCTGCGACTTCAGCGCATCGCCAACGGCGATGAAGATCGAGCGCCCGGGTTTCGGGAACGCGGTGATGCGGTTGTCCTGCGGATCGACCTCGATCGATGCGATGTCGGCGACCCGTGCGAGCGCTTCCTTTGCCTCGTTGACGTTTGGCGCGGTGAGCGACACCGCCTGGTGGTAGCGCGACCGTGCCTCGAGTTCGGCAGGAGTCGCGTCGGCAAGGATACGTCCGCCGGCAATGATGATCGCGCGGCTGCAGACCGCGTGCACTTCTTCCAGCAGATGCGTCGAGATGATGATCGTCTTGTCGCGCGCCATCGAATTGATCAGCGTGCGCACTTCCTGCTTCTGGTTGGGATCGAGGCCATCGGTCGGCTCGTCGAGGATCAGCACTTTCGGATCATGCAGGATCGCGCCAGCGAGACCGACGCGTCGCTTGAATCCCTTCGACAGCGTATCGATCGGCTGCTCGAGCACGCCGTCGAGGTGCAGCCGCTCGATCGCATCGTCCAGCCGCCTGTCGCGCAGGTCACCCTTGAGTCCACGCACGTCGGCGATGAAATCGAGGAATTCGCGAAC
>NZ_JBDSWZ010000034.1:0-25603 GCF_039926425.1 Dokdonella sp. | reverse complement strand
ACACCGTTCGCCATTCGAGCCGTTGGCTGCGGCTTTTCAACGAAGTACCGGCGGTTCTGCTGATCGGCATCGTGATCCTCGTCGTGGTCAAGCCCTGACCGCCACTCAACCGCACACGGTATAGTCGATCGCAGGGGGAGAGCGAATGTCGGCGCAACAAATCGATGCGCAGGATCCGGGACGCGAGCAGCTGCTCATGCTGCAGTTGCCGCAGAGACTGGCGCGCCTGTGTCTGCGCGGAGCGCGACTCGGGCTGAGCGGATGGGACATCAACGCCCTCACTCTCCTCGCCGACGATGCGGCAATGATCGCGAATGCCACGCGTGCAAATGGCCCGACCGATCTGGCAGCGCAGCTCGACGCATTGCGCGAAACCGTGGCCTCGTTGCTTGAACCGGCACGTCTTCCCGACCAGTCCACCACTGTGCGCATCGAAAAACTGATCGATGCTCTCGCGCTCCATCAACAACAAGGATCGGACGAACATCCGGACGTCAGCGAGAATTCGCACGTCGCCATGGATACTGCCACCCACGAACGCGGTTTTCCGTTGCTGGAAACGCCACCCGAGAACCATTGGTCGCTGTTTTCCGCAGCATTGACTCCTGCCATCGAATCGCCCACCCAAGTTGCTTCGGCGATGTCGCCCGCCAGTGGATTCGCCCCGATTCCATCGTCGGCGACGCGCCCGCCGACATCGGCGTTCAGGGAGGCAGAGCTTGCCGGACTCGCCACCGTCGTTCCGTTGACCGCTGGTGCCGGACGAACCGCCGAACAAGTCATGCAGCGTTTGTCCGACTGTTTGGCGATGGATGATGCGCGCATCCGTGCCGGCGGCCTGCTGGTGCTGGTGCTGCAGGACGCGGACGCTCTGCGCCAAAAGACCGGAGCACAGGCCTGGCCGGAACTGACCGGGGCGATCGGGGATTTCTTGGTGGGCCATGTCGGTCGCAATGACTTGGTCGCGGATGCAGGTGACGGGATGTTTCTGCTGTTCAATCCCGATTGCGATCCCGGTCTACTCGAGCCTTATGCACTCAACCTGCGCGATCGCGTCGCGCGCGAGTCATTCGGCGCAGGCGAGCGCGTCGTGTTCGACATCGGCGTTTGCCCGTTCGTCGCCGGCGCATTGCACGTCGACGCAATGCGCGACGCGGCCATTGGCGCGATCGATGCGCAGCTTGCCGCAGGACGCCATGGTGTGTCGGTCGTGCGCAAAGTGGAAGTGGCGGTCGAAATCGGACTGCTCGAACGCATTCGCTTCGCACTCGAAACAACCGGGTTCCAGTTGTTGTTCCAGCCGATCGTGTCGCTGCGCGGTGAAGACGATGCGCAGTTTCAGGTGCTGCTGCGCATGCAGGGCGACGACCAACGCGTGCACACGGCGGCAGAAGTGATTCCCGAGGCGAAGCGAGCCGGGCTGATTCGCGCGATCGACCGCTGGGTGCTCTCCCATTGCGTGGAGCTTCTCGTCAAGCGTACGAAAGCGCAGCGCCTGCCGCGTCTGTTCATCAGTCAGTCGCTCGACAGCCTGTGCGATCCCGACCACGCGCTCTGGCTACGCGACCTGCTAGCCGAACACGGCATCCCAGGCGATGCCATTTCCGTCGAACTGCACGCGGACGATGCCGCCCGTGCCGTCGACGAAGTCCGGCGACACGTGTTGGCGCTGAAGGAGTTCGGGACGACCTTCACCGTCTCCGGGTTCGAAAGCGGCGTCGCTGGCGAGAGTCTGCTTCAGTCGCTGCCGGTGGACTACGTGAAGGTCTCGCCGCGCTATCTGCGGCTGACCGATGCCGCGGTGGCGGCCGAGCTGAAAACGCTCGTCGAACACCTGCAGGACATCGGCAAGCGCGTGATTGCGCCGCGCGTCGAGGATGCGCGCAGTACTGCGTCGCTGTGGGTGGCTGGCGTCGACTTCATCCAGGGCAACTTCGTGCAGCAGCCTGGCGCCGACCTCGCATTCGACTTCCAGGCCGGCGTGCTCTGAATCGGTTCCGCGCTTCGTCGACTGGCCGCGGAGCGACGACGCCTGACGCAGTACGCGCGATCAGCTGCCGATCTTGGTCTGCAGGTAAGGCACTTCGCCGAGGCGCGCGATCAGGCCGAGCTGCGTCTCGAGCCAGTCGATGTGCTCCTCTTCCGACGCGAGAATGTGCTCGAACAGTTCGCGCGTGACGAAGTCGCCGAGTTTCTCGGAATCGACGATGCCGGCCTTCAGATCGGGCACCGCGAGCATTTCCAGTTGCAGGTCGCACGCGAGCGCCTCTTTCGGCGACTCGCCGATCAGCAGCTTGCCAAGCGTCTGCAGGTTCGGCAGGCCATCGAGGAAAAGAATCCGCTCGATCAGCTTGTCGGCGTGCTTCATCTCGTCGATCGACTCGTTGTATTCGTGCTCCGCCAGTTCCTTGTAGCCCCAGTTGCGGTACATGCGCGCATGCAGGAAATACTGGTTGATCGCGGTGAGTTCGTTGTAGAGCGCCTTGTTGAGGTGCCCGATGATCGTTGCATTGCCCTTCATCGCGTGGCCTCCGGAATGATGTCGCGCGACGCGCATGTGCGCCACGCCTGTTTGCGGCGGACTATACCGTGCACGCAGGAAACGATGAGGAAACGACAATCGCACGCATTTGCGCGCGCAATGCCGGCACGAAAAAAACCGGCGGAAAAATCAGGCCGCGACAGACATCAGCGGCAGATCGAGCACCCGTCCCTGGACGGCGCTGTCAAGGATGTCACGGGCGAGGTCTTCACAACTGCCGCAACAGTCTCCGCAGCCGGTGCGCTGGCGAAGCTCCGCGAACGAGCGAACGCCATCGGACGCGGCATCGCGAATGGCCCGATCGGTAACAGCGTTGCAGATGCACACGTACATGGCGGAATCCGAGACTGGATGTCGCCATTCAAATGCAAATACGAATGATTGTCAACAACTTTCGCCGCGCCCAGTTCAGGTGCCCGTGGCAAGCTCCACAAGCCAGCGCTGCTCACGCAGTGAAATGCTGCAGCTTCCCTCAGCGAGGGTCACCAGATGGCGCAAGGCCTGCTCGTACACGCGTCGCTTGAAGTTGACCACGTGCGCCGCTGGATACCAGAACTCGACCCAGCGCCAGTGATCGAACTCTGGATGCTCGTTGCCATCGAGGCAGAACGCGGTTTCCTCGCCGACCATGCGCAGGAGAAACCACACCTGCTTCTGCCCGATGCAGATGGGCCGTTCGTGCCGGCGGATCAGCCGCGGCGGCAACCGGTAGCGGAGCCAGCCCGGCGTCGCACCAAGGACCTCCACATGATGTGGACGCAGGCCGGTTTCCTCCTCAAGCTCGCGATACATCGCCTCGATCGGCGTTTCGTCGCTGCGCATGCCGCCCTGCGGAAACTGCCAGCCATCGCGGCCGATGCGACGGGCCCAGAAGACGTGGCCTTGTTCGTTGAGCAGGATGATGCCGACATTCGGTCGGTAGCCATCGGGATCGATCACGGGGAAGGCCTTGAACTACCTTGATGCGCCTGATTCTTCCACAGCCCTTGCGCACGGGGCAAGGCAATCGGCCAGCGTCGGGGTTGACAGCACGCCCCGGGGAACTAGAATCGCTCGCCCCTCGCGCGTGCTTCGGCGAGGTTGCGCCCCGTTGGCTATGTAGCTCAGCTGGTTAGAGCACAGCACTCATAATGCTGGGGTCGGTGGTTCGAGTCCACCCATAGCCACCACTAATCCGTGTCAAGACACCTCGGCAAGGCCGAAGACCCAGCGATAGCGAGGGTTTCCGCCCTTCACCGCGAGCGTGATCCTGCTTGCAGTCATGCGCTTTTGCTTTTGGCCACTTCCTTGCGTGTGCGGACACGTTGATCACTCACCGATGATTCGTGCGTTGGCGCTGCTGCTTTCGTTGGACGCGGCGCTCAGCGGCGCATGCCGAGTTGGCTCACTGGCGATTCACCCACCAAGCACGTCCGTGACGTAGAACGGACAGCGCCGTCCGCGTGAGTCCGACGCGTTTTCGCGCTGTCGTATCATGGGAGCTCGGTCGGCTCGCATTCGTCCGCCAACCCTCTGCTTGAGTGCGACGCTCCAGCCGGAACCTTTGTATTCGCCGGCAGCGACCCGGTGCCTGCCGCAGGAGCACGACACCATGTTGCGAATCACATCCGGATTCATTGCGCTGATGCTCTTCGCCAGCGATGTGGACGCGAAAGAGATGGCTGCTGCGCCGTTCGATCTGGTTGCCCACCCGATCGGGTGGATCGCGTTGGGGCTGTTCGTGCTGGCCTACGCAGCTGTGGTCCTTGAAGACCGGATCCACATCGCCAAGTCGAAGCCGGTGATGCTGGCCGCCGCGCTGATGTGGGGCCTGCTGGCGTGGTGGACTGCAGTTCCCGGCAGCGAGGTGTCCGTTGTCCGCGAAGCGTTCGAAGAGATGTTCCTCGAATATTCGGAAGTCTTTTTCTTCCTGGTTGTGGCGATGACCTATGTCACCGCAATGGGCGAGCGCGGCATCTTCGATGCGCTGCGCACGGAGTTGGTGAAGCGCCAGTTCAGCTACCGCCAGTTGTTCTGGATCACCGGAACGATGGCATTCTTCCTGTCTCCCGTCCTCGACAACCTGACGACCGCGCTGGTGATGTCGGCGGTGATCCTCGCGGTGTGTTCCGGCAACCCGCGATTCGTCACGCTCAGTTTCGTCAACCTGGTGGTGGCCGCAAATGCAGGTGGCGCATGGAGCGCCTTCGGCGACATCACCACATTGATGGTCTGGCAGGCGCACAAGGTCGAATTTCTCGAATTTTTCGCGATCTTCGTTCCATCTCTGGTGAACTGGCTGGTGCCGGCGCTGGTGATGTCCTTCACGATTCCAGCTGGACGACCGCATCCCGCCGCCAACGATTTGCGCATCAAGCCCGGTGGCATCGGCATCTGCGTGTCGTTCGGGCTGACGATTCTGATGACCGTCGTGGGCCGCCAGTGGCTGGGCATGCCGGCGGTCTACGGCATGTTGACCGGTCTCGCGCTACTCAACTTCGTCGCCAGCCGAATCGATTGGCAGCAACGCCGCTACGCGCTCGCCAACAAGCAGGAAGGCGAGCATGGCTACTCCATTTTCAAGATCATCGCGAATGCCGAGTGGGACACGCTGCTGTTCTTCTACGGTGTGTTTGCCTGCGTCGGCGCGCTAGCCGCGATCGGTTACCTTGAAATCGCATCTCGCTGGCTGTACGGCGGATTCGGGTTCACCGCAGGGAATACCGCACTCGGCGTGCTCTCCGCGGTCGTCGACAACATTCCGATCATGTTTGCGGTGCTCAAGATGAATCCCGCGATGGACCACAGCCAGTGGCTGTTGATCACCCTGACCGCTGGCGTCGGCGGAAGCCTGCTGTCGATCGGTTCGGCCGCTGGCGTTGCGCTGATGGGCGCGTCGCGCGGTCTCTACACGTTTACCGCGCATTTGCGCTGGACGCTGGTGATTGCACTGGGCTATGTCGCCAGCATTCTCGTGCACCTGTGGTTGACGTCGTAGCAGCGTGTCCGAGACGGACCCACACCGTTGCGGATCGGTTCCTTCGCCGACCGCAACGGAAGATGAATGGGCGGTGTTGGGTGGTTCGACGCGTTCACAGGGCGCGAATTGACGGACGCCTATTCTGTCGACTCGCGCGGTGATCGCGTCGGCTACTGATACCGTCGATACTTCTTCTTCCCGTCAATCGGAGCAAGCCCATGAATCTGATTCGTCCCCTCCTTCTTTGCGCCATCGTTGTTTCTGCATCCGGTTGCGCGACAGGCACTTATGTGCGCGGCCAATCAACGATCAGCGGCGACGGCAGCAACTCTGACGCCGCATGGACGTCGTTCGACTCCGACAACGATGGCTATCTCTCGATCGATGAACTTGAACGCCAGCACGCAGTAGGCCTTTTGCGCGATCTGCCTGTGGCGGATGCAAGTGGCGACGGGAAAGTCTCGCGCGCGGAATGGAATGCGTGGTGGCCGATGATGACCCACTCACCTCGCGCGCCACGCATGGCAGCGATGAATGAAAGTGCGGCACCGACAGGCTGGCGCTCCCGCTGATGTCTCGTCGCGAACCGCTGGAGTGCGTCGAAGCACTCCAGCGGCACGCGTGCTAACGCGGCTGGGATGCGACGATGTCGGCCGCACGGTTGCGGATATCTCGGAGCACCTGCAACACGTACGGCGACCCGGTCTTGAATGTGTCGAGCTCAAGCTTGGCCCATCGATTCGTATACGCGGCGCGCTCCGGATGCGACGCGAACATGCGCGCAACCAGCTCGATCATTGCTGACATCTCCTCACGCAGGATCGTGTCGTCTTTCATTGCAATTCCGGGGATTATGGATAGCGCGCTCGACGCACGTCATCCGTCCTTTATATCACCGCCGTCAAGCAGTCCGGTGTGGCCACCGGAGTCCGCCGTCGTCCGCAATTGAAGCGACTGACGCGGACGTTCGCACATGACCCGCGTCGTTCTCGCTCGCCCGCTCCTTGCCTGAACACTTGCTCGCCATCTGCCGTCGTCCTGCGCGCGAATTCAGCGTTGCAGGTATGTCATGGGGTTCCTGTTGATTGAGAGGATCCACCATGAAATCGCAAATCGCACTTGCAACAGCGCTCGCCATTGCGTGCACTGCGCACGTCCATGCGAAGGACGCAACGATGGACCAGAGCTTCGTCACCAAGGCATCGCAGGGCGGCGCCGCCGAAGTCGCCCTCGGAAAGGTTGCGGCCACCCAGGGAACAATGGAGGACGTCAAGTCGTTTGCAAAGCACATGGTGGACGATCACGGCAAAGCCAACGATGCCCTGAAGAGCGCTGCTTCTGCCGGTGGATTCACGGTCGCGTCCGGCCCATCCGTGCAGCAGAAAGCCGATGCTGCGAAGCTGACGTCGATGCAGGGAAAGGCGTTCGACCAGGCGTACGCGACGGCCATGGTGAAGGATCACAGCGAGACGATTGCTCTCTTCGAGAAAGAGATCAAATCCGGCCAAGACGCGAAACTGAAGGCGTTTGCCGAAGAAACGCTGCCGACACTGAAAGAACACGCGAAGATGGCTGCTGAAATGAAGGCAGCCACGAAATAAATCGTTGCACTCGAAGTGTTTCCAAAGGGAGGCCAAACGGTCTCCCTTTTTTTTGTGATCGGTTCATGTGACTCCCGCGCACGGATCGACGCCTGCCGATCTTCTCGATGAGACGTTTGCCGACGAAGGGACGACGATCGCTGCATCCGATCGGATGCATCGCGCGTCTTCATGATCCACCTGCGCGACAGATCGGAGCATTGACGTTGTAGCGAGGAATGAGCGCGTCGTCGACGGAGTCTCACATGCTGAGAACGTCAGCCGCTAAAAGGCGCTCTTCCATTTCAAGGTGCCGCCATGTCGCTTTCCCTGGAAAAAGAACCTTCCCGACCGCTGGTGGCGTCGCCGGTGGAGCACCTGGTCGAGCGCTGGGCTCGCAAGTACGGCGATCGGATCACCGGCTATTTCCGGCGTCCCGCGCAGCCGGCATCGTATGCGGAATTTCCGCCCGAGCTATCGGAGGACCTGCGCGACGCGCTCGAACGTCGCGGCGTCACGTCGCTCTACTCGCACCAGCGGGAAGCCTGGGATCACGTGCTTGCCGGGGAGCATGTCGTTGTCGTCACGCCGACCGCTTCGGGCAAGACGCTCTGCTACAACCTGCCAGTGATCGAGGCGGTGAGATCCGCGCGTGCGAAAGCGTTGTATCTGTTTCCAACCAAGGCGCTCGCGCAGGACCAGGTCGCCGAGTTGCTCGAACTCAACCGCGCCGGCGATCTCGGCCTTCGCACCTACACGTTCGACGGCGACACGCCGAGCGATGCGCGCCAGGCCATTCGCGTCAAAGGCGACATCGTCGTCAGCAATCCCGACATGCTGCACCAGGCGATTCTTCCTCATCACACGAAGTGGGCGCAGTTCTTCGAGTCGCTCAGATACGTGGTGATCGACGAGGTGCACACCTATCGTGGCGTGTTCGGATCGCACGTTGCCAACGTGATCCGACGGTTGCGGCGCGTGTGCGCGTTCTATGGCGTGTCGCCCACTTTCATCCTGTGTTCGGCAACCATCGGAAATCCGAAGGAACATGCAGAGGCGCTGCTCGGTGAACCGGTGCACGCGATCACGCGCAGCGGCGCGCCGTGCGGCGAGCGCCATGTGTTGTTGTGGAATCCGCCGGTGATCAATCCGGATCTGGGCATGCGGGCATCGGCGCGATCGCAGTCGATGCGACTTGCGCGCCACGCGATACGATCGAAAATGAAGACGATCGTGTTCGCGCAGTCGCGTCTGATGGTCGAGGTGCTCACGAAATATCTGAAGGATGTGTTCGACCACGATCCGCGCAAGCCCGCGCGCATCCGCGCCTATCGCGGCGGTTATCTCCCGACTGAGCGGCGCGAGACCGAACGCGCGCTGCGCGCCGGACACATCGACGGCGTCGTCAGTACATCGGCGCTCGAACTCGGCGTCGACATCGGCGCGCTCGATGTCGCGATCCTCAACGGATTTCCCGGTTCGATCGCGGCGACCTGGCAACGTCTCGGTCGCGCCGGTCGTCGCCAGCAGCCCTCGCTCGGCGTGATGATCGCGTCGAGCCAGGCGCTTGACCAGTACATTGTTCGCCATCCGGAATTCTTCGAATCCGCGCCGCCGGAACACGCGCGCATCGCACCGGACCAGTTGCTGATCCTGCTCGACCACATCCGCTGCGCGGCATTCGAATTGCCGTTCGCATCCGGCGACCGCTTCGGCGAAAACGCCGTCGACGATTTCCTCGAAGTGCTGGCGGAATCGGGCGTGCTGCATCACGAGGGGCAACGCTGGGACTGGATCGCCGACAGCTATCCCGCCGGCGCGGTGAGCCTGCGCTCGGTTGCCGACGGCAACTTCGTTGTCGTCGACCGCAGCAATGGTCGGCAGGTGATCATCGCGGAAGTCGACTACAGCAGTGCAGCGCTGACGTTGTATGAAGGCGCGATCTACATGGTGCAGTCGAAGCCGTACCAGGTGGAAAAACTGGACTGGGAAGGCCGCAAGGCTTTCGTCACGCCGACGACGGCCGACTACTACACCGACGCCATCGACTTCACGCGCCTCAAGGTGCTCGACCGATTCGATGGCTCCAATGCGGGCGACGGCACCTGCCATCACGGTGAAGTGCATGTCGTGCGGCACGTGTCGGGCTACAAGAAGATCCGCTTCTACAGTCACGAGAACATTGGCTACGGTCCTGTGAATCTGCCAGACCAGGAACTCCATACGACCGCCTTGTGGTGGCAGCTGACCCAGGCATCGCTGGAACAGGCGTTTGCAAGTCGCCAGGAAGCGCTTGATGGATTTCTCGGCGCCGCCTATGCGCTGCGCACGGTGGCATCGGTTCGCGTGATGGCCGACGGCCGCGATTTGCAGAAAGCAGTCGGGTCTGGCGATGCGGCGTGGTTCGCGACGCGCGACCCGCAAGGCCGCGGCCAGTGGCGCGACGCCGGCGGCGCTCCGCGCGATCCGGACAGCGTCGCCCAGTTCCTGCCCACCCTGTATCTCTACGACAATTTTCCTGGCGGCATCGGGATGTCCGAGCCGTTGTTCGGCCACGCCGCACTGCTGGTGCAACAGGCGATCGACCTGGTGCAGGCGTGCGAATGCTCCGGCGGCTGTCCTGCGTGTGTCGGTCCAGTGCTCAACAATGACGATCCACACGTCTCGACGCAGCGCGAACGCGCGGCGACTGTACTGGGTCTGCTCGGCGCATGAGCGAGATCGCCGAGCGCTTGCGCAGACTCCGCCTCGATGCGGGAATTCGCAGTGAACCGGCGGCGAGCGGTGTTGCCGCGCCTGATCGGCTCGATCACTTGCGAGGGCTGCTACGTCGACGGGATCGCACCTTTGCGCGCGCACTGACGCCGCCGAAGGGCGTCGAAATTGCCGCCGGCGTGTACCTCGTCGAAGAAGTGTTCGCATTCGATGCGGAGCCGACGATCCTTGTGCCGCGTATTGCGGACGTCCCGATCGATCGCCGGCGCCTGTTCTGTTTCGACACCGAAACGACCGGCCTCGCCGGCGGCGTCGGAACACGCGCGTTCATGATCGGCGTCGCGGCGTGGAACGCGAACGTGCTGACCATTCGCCAGTTGTACCTCACCACGATCGCGGGCGAGACCGCGATGCTGCACACATTCGCGACGTGGCTCCGTGAAGACACGATCCTCGTCAGCTACAACGGCAAGAGTTACGACGCGCCGCTGCTGAAGGGACGCCTGCGACTCAATCGTGTCGCGCACCGCCTGGCCGACCTGCCGCACATCGACTGGCTGCATCCGACCCGTCGCGCGTACCGCGAAACATTGCCCAACTGTCGGCTCGCAACGATCGAGCGCGAAGTTCTTTCCATCGTCCGCGACGACGACTTGCCGGGAGCACAAGCTCCGGCCGCATGGCTGGCGTTTTTACGCGGACAATCCAGCGTCAATCTCGCGCGCGTGCTCGACCACAACCGCCAGGACGTGATCACGCTGATGCGTCTGGGCGATCACCTCGCTAAGATCGGCGCTCTCGTCGCGAGGCCGCGCACCGCGGCCCGACGAAAGCGCTCCGAACCCGACCCTGCTCAGTCGTCGTTGTCGTGCGGCACCGAGACGGTCCCGCGCACGTCGTGATGCCGCACGTCGCCCGAACCACGCGAGCGCAGCGTGAAGTTTCCACCGATCGCATCGACACTGACATCGCCTGACCCGATCGATCCGATCGTCACGTCGCGGTCGACACTGTTGATCGTCACGTCGCCGGAACCGACCGCGCCAACGTCGACGTTTCCACCGATGTGACTGAATTGCAGATCGCCCGAGCCGCCACGCCCGACCTTCACGTCACCCTTGACGTCGCGCAGGCCCATGTCGCCTGACGACGTGCGGCGGATCTCGACGCTGCCGATGTCGTCGGCGATCACGTCGCCCGAACTGACCTCGATCGTCAGCGGCCCGGCAACGTGACGGACGCGCAAGTCACCCGAGCTTGCATCGAACGCGAGCGACGCAACACCGCTGACCTCGGCGTCGGACGAACTTCCGTTGATCTCGATCGCCAGGTTTTCCGGCACGCGCACGCGCAGGTCGATGTAGGCGTAGCTGGACCCGAACCAGCTCCAGTTCGAACCGCGATCGGAATGTGGCGTGACGGACAGCCGATCACCCGCGCGCTGCTGGTCGACGGTGAGGCCGGCGATCCATGATTCGTCGGACGCACAGGCCTTGGCGCGGACCTCGATCCGGGCGAGACCGGGCACGCCTTCCACGGTGATGTCGCTTGAACCCAGTGCGAACGCAAGGGTCGCGAGCCCCGCGCTGTCGACGTCGAAATCGCGTTGCGCGGTGAAGCGGCATTCGTTCGCAAATGCGAACACAGGGACGAGCAAGGCAAGCAGGAGAACGCGGCGCATGGGAATCACTCCAGGTTGGACCACCGATACGATGCGGGCTCAAGCGCCAGGGTTTAAACCGCTCAGGTCCCGAGCGTCTTGCGCAGCTTTGCCACCTGCTCAGGGAACCACTGACCCGTCTGCTCCAGCACGTCTGAAACCACTTTCTCGGCATCGGCCTGGCGCTTGAGTGCCTTCAACGCCAGCACGCGCTGGGTGGCGACAGCGAGCCTGTTTTCGCCGTAAGACTTTTCCGCGGCCGCCTCGAGCAGCGGCAACGCCCTGGCCGGCTGCCCGCGTTCGAGCAGGCTCCTGCCGAACCGGTACGGGTACACGTAGTCGTCCGGATACGCGGCGATCAATCGCGGATACAGCGCATCGAGCTCGGCTGTCCGTTTGGCGCGGACGAGGTAGACACGCAGGTTGTCGGCCGCGTTGCGATCCTTCGTCAGATTGCCGCCCAGCTGGACTCGCACCGCGTCGATGGCCCGATCCAGCACCGCCTTCTCGGCCACCGCGTCACCGAGCGCGGAATCGACGTCGGCGGTGGCGACGACCGCGCTGCGCTGGTCGGCGCAAGCAGGCTTCGCAACGAAGAAGTCGTGATCGAGCATCGTGTCGAGCGCGGCCCGTTGGCGCTTCAGCAACGCGGATCGCGCCGCTGGCGTTTGCTTGTCGCTCGCCTCCAGCAAGCGGTCGACGATGTACGGGCGGTCGCAGCCGATGTCGCCGGCCAGTACCTTCTGCGCAGCGGCGATGCTGCCCGCATTGTCGTCGGCGTGCACGGCGCGCGCGAGTTCCAGACGCGCGAGCCACAACGATACGTGGCTCTGGCGCGCAGCCGATTGGCGCGTCGACGGCGGCAGCGTCGCATACCACGCAAGTCCTGCGCTGCCATCGTCTCGCGCCGAATAGGCGCCGAGCACCGTCGCGACGGAGTCGATCGATCCAGCCTCGGCTTTCGATTTGAAGCCATCGAGCGTGCTCGCGCCGTCGATGATCTTCGCGATCGCCGGATAGAACACCTCGCGCGTCTGCTCGGCGAGAATCGTGCCGAGTTCGGCACCGTTCTCATCGAGCACGACATAGGCAGGCAACGCCTTCACGTCGAGCTTCTTCATCCAGGCCGCGCCATCCGGCGAGTCGGCGTCGATCGGCGCGATGATCACCTTCGCATTCAGCGCGGTCCATTCCTTGCCGTTCAACACGTGCGTTTCCATGAAATAGCACGAGTAGCACCACGGGGCACTGAAATCGAGCAGTACCGGCGTGTGCGCTTTCGCGGCCTGCGCGATCGCTGCATCGACCGTCGTCGGAGCGGCGGCGTGAAGCGTTCCGCTGCTCAGAATTGCGCACATCAGTGCGATCGTTCTCATGGTGTCGCCTTGGTCGCCAGTTGATCCCACAGGAAGGTGTAGGCCAGAGCATGCAGGAACGCCGATTGCTGGTTGTTCGCCGCCGCACCGTGGCCGCCTTCGGTGTTCTCATAGAACCACGCGTTGGCGTAGCCCATGTCCTGCATCTTCGCCGCCATCTTGCGCGCCTGCACCGGTCCGACGCGATCGTCGCTGGTCGCGGTGTAGAACAGGATCGGTGGGTAGTCCTTGCCCTTCTCGACATTGTGATACGGCGAAAACGTCCGGATGAACGCCCATTCGTCAGGCTTGTCCGGATCGCCATACTCGGCGATCCACGATGCACCGGCCGACAGATGCGTGTAGCGCTTCATGTCGAGCAGCGGCACTTCGCACACGAGTGCGCCGAAGAGTTCCGGATACAGCGTCAGCATGTTGCCGATCAGCAGCCCGCCGTTGCTGCCGCCTTCGGCCCCGAGTCGCGCGCGCGAGGTGACGCCGCGCTTGACCAGATCGCGCGCGACCGCGGCGAAATCCTCGTACGCGCGCAGCCGGTTCGCCTTGAGCGCCGCCTGATGCCAGCGCGGCCCGAACTCGCCGCCGCCGCGGATGTTCGCAACGACATACACGCCGCCGCGTTCGAGCCAGCTGCGCCCGACACTGCCGCTGTAATGCGGTTGCTCCGATACCTCGAAGCCGCCGTACCCGTACAGCAACGTCGGATGCGAACCGTCGAGCTTCAGGCCTTTCGGCGCAATCTCGAAATACGGAATGCGCGTGCCGTCCTTCGACACCGCGAAATACTGGTGAACCTCGTTCTTCGATGCATCGAAAAACGCCGGCGCGCGCTTGATCGGCGAGGCGTCGCCGCTCCCAAGCGTTCCGTAATACAGCGTGTCCGGCGCGAGGTAGCCGGTGACGTTGAGGAAATAGGTGTCGTCGTGGTCCGCATCGATGCCGCCGGCCGACACGGTACTCAACGGCGGCGCGCCGGGAAGCGGCGCCCGCTTCCACGCGCCATCGCCGGGGGTCAGGATTTCCTGGCGGCTGGCGACGTTGTCGAGCAGGTTGAGGATCAGGTGATGGCGCGTCCACGAGTAGTCGGACAGCGACGTGGTGTCGCCAGGCGCAAACAACACGGACATCGGGGACATGTTTGCGCCGTCTTTTGCGCCGACGAACGCGTCGAACCTGGTCGCCAGCAGCGAGCCGGACGGATACGTCGTGGCACCGACCTTCCACGCGGTGCGCGGCTGGATCAACAGCCATTCGCGATGCGCATCGACGATGGCGTCGAGTGGCACGTCGATCTTCACCAGCGTGCCGCTCTCGCGCCGCAGGAAGGTTTCACTGGTGAAGAAATCGATCGTCCGGGTGACGAAATCGCGCTCGAATCCCGGCGTTGGATCGTGCTGTGCGCTGATCGCGAGATCGTCGGCGGTGCCTTCGTAGACGACCGTCGCCGACGACAGCGGCGTGCCGCGCTTCCATTCCTTCACGATGCGTGGATAGCTCGACTTCGTCATTGAGCCAGGACCGAAATCCGTCGCGACATAGAGACGATCCCGATCGATCCACGCGACCTGCGATTTCGCTTCCGGCAGCGTGAATCCGTCTTTGACGAACGTCTTGGCTTGCAGGTCGAACTCGCGCACGACAGTGGCATCGCCACCACCCGGTGACAACGACAACAGGCACAGGCGCTCATCGGGTTTCAGGCATTGCGCCCCGTGCCACACCCATGGCTGCTTCTCGGTCACTCCGAGCGCATCGAGATCGAGCACGGTCTCCCATGCGGGATGCTCCTTGCGGTAGTCAACGAGCGTCGTCCGTCGCCACAGTCCGCGCGGATGTGTCTCGTCCTTCCAGAAGTTGTAGTAGAGGTCGCCGATCTTTCGAACGCCGGGAATGCGCTCCTTCGAGTCGAGCACTTCGAGGATGCGTTTGCGCGTCGTCTCGAACGCAGGAGCATCGGCAAACGCGGCCTTCGTTTTTGCGTTGCGTCCGGCCACCCATTCGAGCGGCTTGGCGCCGTGGATGTCTTCCAGCCATGCGAACGCATCACCGTCGGAAGACGATGCCGAGCCGACTGGAGCGTCGGCGGCAGGAGTGGTACCGGCCAACACGATGCCGGCGGCGAACAGGACGTTGGGCAGAATCATCGGGCACTCCGGCTGACATGGCGAACGCGTTCTATCGCAGAGCGCGCCGCAAATGTCCACCGCGCGACGGCAGCATCGCCTCGCAATCGGCCCCGTCGGATTCAACTCTTGCAGCCTTGCGCAGGTGCGCTTCCTTGGCGCATTCGAAGTGCCGGAGCGAATTCCGATGGGGTGCTGCGGCCGCCGCTTCCAATTCGATTTTTCCGCACTGATGTCACGCAACACGCATCGCGGCGTGACCAGAAAAAAGCCCCGCACTTGGCGGGGCTTTTCGTATTACACGAGCATCGCGGCTGAAGCCGCTCCTACGCGTGCTGCATTACAGCAGCGGCACCAGCAGCAGCGCGACGATGTTGATGATCTTGATCAGCGGATTGACCGCGGGACCTGCGGTGTCCTTGTACGGGTCGCCGACCGTGTCTCCGGTGACCGCGGCCTTGTGCGCTTCCGAGCCCTTGCCGCCGAAGTTGTCGTCTTCGATGTACTTCTTCGCGTTGTCCCATGCGCCACCACCGGTGGTCATCGAGATCGCGACGAAAAGGCCGGTGACGATGGTGCCGATGAGCACGCCGCCAAGCGTCTGTGCGCCGGCGAGCGGCCCACCGATCCAGCGGAAGATGACGACCACGAGGATCGGCACCACCACCGGCAGCAGCGACGGGATCATCATTTCCTTGATCGCCGACTTGGTCAGCAGGTCGACCGCGCGCGAATAATCCGGCTTGGCCGTGCCTTCCATGATGCCCTTGATCTCGCGGAACTGGCGGCGCACTTCCTCGACCACCGCACCGGCTGCGCGACCGACCGCTTCCATCGCCATCGCACCGAACAGGTACGGAATCAGTCCGCCGATCAGCAGGCCGATGATCACGTAGTGATTGGACAGATCGAAGGTGTAGATCTGCTCGGGCAGGCCGGTCAGAGCTGCCTTCGCTTTGGCGGCGTCCTGCAACTTGTGCGTGTAGTCGGCGAACAGCACCAGCGCGGCGAGTCCGGCCGAACCGATTGCGTAGCCCTTGGTGACGGCCTTGGTGGTATTGCCCACCGCGTCGAGCGGATCGGTGACCGCGCGGACTACCGGCGGCAGCTCCGCCATCTCGGCGATGCCGCCCGCGTTGTCGGTGATCGGGCCGTACGCATCGAGCGCGACGATCATGCCGGTCATGCTCAGCATCGCCGTTGCTGCGATCGCGATGCCGTACAGACCGGCAAGGTGATAGGCGCCCCAGATCGCGGCGCAGACCGTCAGCACCGGCCAGGCCGTCGACTTCATCGAGATGCCGAGGCCGGCGATGATGTTGGTGCCGTGCCCGGTGGTGGATGCCTTCGCGATGTGACGCACCGGCGCATATTCCGTCGCGGTGTAGTACTCGGTGATCACGACCATCAAGCCGGTGAGCACCAGTCCGATGATCGTGCAGCCGAAGATGTTCATCACGCCGTAGGAGCTGTCGGCCATCAGTTCGCGCGTGACCGGGTAGAACGCGATCAGAGCAAGCACCGCCGAAACGATCACGCCCTTGTACAGCGCGTTCATGATCTTGCCGCCGGGGCTGACCTTGACGAAGAACGTGCCGATGATCGACGCAACGATCGACACGCCGCCGAGGACGAGCGGATAAAGGACCGCGTTCGCGCCGGCCTGAGCAACCATCACGCCGCCGAGGAGCATCGTCGCGATCAGCGTCACCGCGTAGGTTTCAAACAGGTCGGCCGCCATGCCGGCGCAATCGCCGACGTTGTCGCCGACGTTGTCCGCGATGACCGCCGGGTTGCGCGGATCGTCTTCCGGTATTCCGGCTTCGACCTTGCCGACCAGATCCGCACCGACGTCCGCACCCTTGGTGAAGATGCCGCCGCCGAGGCGCGCAAAGATCGAGATCAGCGACGAACCAAACGCGAGTCCGATCAGCGAATGCAGCGCCTGGTCCTGGGTCTGGCCGAGGTGGTGTGTCAGCACGATGAAATAACCGGCAACGCCGAGCAGCGCGAGCCCGACCACCAGCATGCCGGTGATCGCGCCACCGCGGAACGCGACCGCGAGCGCCGCTGGAATGCCGCTGCGCGCGGCTTCCGCAGTGCGCACGTTGGCACGCACCGAGATGTTCATGCCGATGTAGCCGGTCAGGCCTGAGAGGATCGCGCCGACCGCGAAGCCGATCGCGGTGAGCCAGTCGAGGGCGAATCCGACCGCGACGAACAACACGGCGCCGACCACACCGATCGTGCCGTACTGGCGGTTGAGATACGCCCGCGCGCCTTCCTGGATGGCGGCGGCAATTTCCTGCATGCGCGCATTGCCCGCCGGCTTGGCCAGGATCCAGCGGATCGACCACACGCCATAAACGATCGCAAGCCCCGCACAAATCAACGCAATCAATAAACCGTGGTCATGAAACAGCATCGAACCCTCCCTTCAGATACCAGGACTTGGAGATAAAACAGCGGGACACGCGAGAAGCCGACCCCGAGTATAGCCACGGCGTCGCGCAGCGCGCATTGTTGCGTCGCAGCATAAGGCTGCGGCGGGCATTCGCGGGACGCGCCTATCACGCTGGCGGGCAGCACGATCGCTCCCGCTCTCTGCATGCGGTCGGCGCCGCTGCGCCACGCGGCGCCGGGCCACCCGAGTCGTGTCAGCGGTCGTCGATCGTGTAAGCCGGCAGCGTGCGGGAGACCGATCGGTTTTCAAGGCGCACGTAGATGGGTAACCCGTCGCGACCATACGGCGGCGGATCCTCGCCACGGATCAGCGGTTCGAGGTAGCGGCGCGCCGCCGCAGTGATGCCGTAGCCGTCCTTCGTGATGAACGACTTCGGCAGTTTCTTCTCGTGGTTCGCCACTTTCGACAGGGGCGCTGGTTCGATCTTCCAGCGATACGGCGTGTCCGAGGTGCGCACGATCACCGGCATCACCGCATTCCTGCCCGCCATCGCGTACTCCACTGCCGCCTTGCCCACGGCGTAGGCCTGCAGCACGTCCGTCTTCGAGGCCAGATGCCGCGCCGAACGCTGCAGGTAATCCGGCAGCGCCCAGTGATACTTGTACCCGAGCTTCGCTTTGACGCGTTCGGCGAGAAACGGTGCGACGCCACCGAGCTGGGTGTGGCCGAATGCATCGCGTGTGCCCGCTTCGGCAAGGAACTGCCCCGCCTTGTTCCTGATGCCTTCCGAGGCGACAACCGTGCAGTAGCCGACCTTTTCGACGCAGGCCTTCACGCGCTGCAGGAACTGCGCTTCGTCAAACGGAATTTCCGGAAACAGGATCAGGTGCGGCGGCTCGCCGGCCTTGCGCGCCGCCATTCCGCTCGCGGCGGCGATCCAGCCCGCATGACGTCCCATCACCTCGACGATGAACACCTTGGTGGACGACTCGCACATCGATTCGACGTCAAGGCTCGCTTCGGCGACCGACACGGCAATGTATTTCGCGACCGAACCGAAGCCCGGGCAGGTGTCGGTCACCGCAAGGTCGTTGTCGACCGTCTTCGGCACACCGATCACGTTGATGGGATAGCCGAGTTCCTGTCCGATCTGCGAGATCTTCAGTGCCGTGTCGGCGGAATCATTGCCGCCGTTGTAGAGGAACCAGCGGATGTCGTGCGCGCGAAACACGGCAATCAGGCGCTCGTATTCGGCGCGGTTGTGCTCCAGCGAGCGCAGCTTGTAGCGGCACGAGCCAAATGCGCCACCCGGGGTGTGGCGCAATGCCGCAATGGCGCTGCGCGTCTCCTTCGTCGTGTCGATCAGGTCTTCACGCAATGCGCCAAGGATGCCGTTGCGGGCGGCGAGCACCGGGACACGGGCGGCGCGCGCGGTTTCGATGACCGCCGCCGCGGTGGCGTTGATCACGGCGGTGACACCGCCCGATTGCGCGTACAACAAACGACCACGGCCCATGCGAACTCCTTGCCTGTCGCGGTTTGACACTGTTCTGGCCAGCCGCTAGCGTTACCGCATTGTAGGTGGCACCGTCCGCGGATGCCGACTTTTTCCCTTTTCGCGAATGCCGCGCCATCGAGCGCCATCGGAGCACCATGCGACTTGTTCTACTCGGCGCGCCCGGCTCGGGCAAGGGCACGCAAGCGGAACTGCTGAAAGGCGAACTGGGCATTCCGCACGTATCGACGGGTGACCTGTTGCGCGCCGCGGTGAAAGCCGGAACTCCGCTCGGCATCGAGGCGAAAGCCGTGATGGATGCCGGCCAGCTGGTGTCCGACGCCATCGTCCTCGGCATGCTGGAAGACCGGCTGGCGCATGCTGACGCAACCAAAGGTTTCATTCTCGACGGGTATCCGCGCAACGTTGCGCAATGCGAAGCACTCGAAACCCTGCTTGCTCGCATCGGGCAGCCGCTCGAGGTCGCGATCAAGCTGGACGTTCCGAGTGAACTCATCGTCGACCGCATCGCCGGTCGCGCCGCCGCGCAGGGACGCAAGGACGACACGCCCGAAACAGTACGCGAACGGCTGAGGGTGTATGCCGAACAGACCGAACCGGTGGCGCGCCATTTCGCGCAGATCGGCAAGCTGAAGGTCGTCGACGGCGTCGGCGATCTTGCCGAGGTGTCGCAGCGCATCCTCGGCGCGTTGCCCCAAAGCGCCTGAATCCGTCCGTCTGAAGGAGCGCAGCGACCGATGTCGATGGCATGCCGCAGGTGTGCGTGATGAGTTCGGTGCCGCCGTCCATCGCCGGACCCGTGAGCCTCACGCTCGATCTGTCCCGCTTGCGTGGCGATCCACAGGATTTCCCCTACGCGCCCGCATTGCTCGGTTCGCTGTTCGTTGCCAGCATCGCGCTCGACTTGGTGATTGGCCAGGCGCTCGGCCAGGGCGACAACGCGCTTGCGCATTCACTGATGTCCGGCACTCTCGTGCTGGCCCTGTGCTGGATCGCCTTGCGCGTTCGCGGGCTTGGCGCCCGTTACGTGCAGACCGCGAGCGCGCTCGTCGCATGCTCGCTGCTGATGTCACTGGTGCAGCTTCCGTTGGCGCTGCTGTTCGTTGCGCCGGATGCGGGCGATTCCGCGGCGACGCAACCGTCGGTCGCGCCGAGTGCGCTGCAGGTGCTCGTGAGCATCGGTTTTCTCGCAACGCTCGGCTGGCAGATGGTCGTGTACGCCTACATCATGCGCCATGCGATGCAGGCGACCTTTGCGTTCGCACTCACACTCGTCGTCACCTGGGTGGTCGCGAGCATCGCAATCGAACAGATCCTGTTCGCCGCAGCCTGATTCGGGAATCGTTCGACATGCGACTGCACATCCTTGGCATCTGCGGCACATTCATGGGCGGCATCGCCGCACTCGCGCGCGAACTCGGCCACACCGTGGAAGGGTCGGACACGAACGTGTATCCGCCGATGAGCACCCAACTCGAACAGCTGGGAATCGTTCTGAAGCAGGGGTTCAAGGCCGGGCACCTGCACCCGGCACCCGACCTCGTCATCGTCGGCAATGCGCTCTCGCGCGGGAATCCGGCGATCGAGCACATGCTCGATGCGCAACTGCGCTACGTCTCCGGTCCGCAATGGCTGGGTGAAACCCTGCTCGCGGACCGCCGCGTGCTGGCCGTCGCCGGCACCCATGGCAAGACCACGACGACGTCCCTTCTCGCCTGGATCCTCGAGTCGCAGGGAGTTGCGCCCGGATTCCTGGTGGGTGGCGTGCCCGCGAATTTCGGCGTGTCGGCGCGCATCGGTCAGAGCCGGGACTTTGTGATCGAGGCGGACGAATACGACACCGCGTTCTTCGACAAGCGCTCGAAGTTCGTTCACTACCGACCGACGATCGCGATTCTCAACAACCTCGAGTACGACCATGCGGACATCTTTCCCGATGTCGCCGCGATCCAGCGCCAGTTCCATCATCTGGTGCGCACCGTTCCGGGCAGCGGGCGGCTGATCGTCAACGCCGAGGACGCGCGTCTCGCCGAGGTGCTCGCAATGGGCTGCTGGACACCGGTCGACACGTTCGGTATCGATGCCGGCGACTGGCGCGCACGATTGACGTCGCCGGATGGTTCGACGTTCATCGTGGCGCACGACGGACGCGACATCGGTGACGTCCGCTGGTCGCTCAGCGGGCGCCACAACGTGATGAATGCGCTCGCCGCACTCGCCGCCGCGCACGCGGCCGGTGTCGACGTCGCACTCGCGCTGCCGGCGCTCGCGACGTTCCGCAACGTCGCGCGGCGCATGGAACTGATCGGCGAACATCGCGGCGTGCGCGTCTATGACGATTTTGCCCATCATCCGACCGCGATCGCGACCACGCTTCAGGGATTGCGCGCGCGGGTCGGCACTGCACGGATTCTGGTCGGCGTGGAACCGCGCTCCAACTCGATGCGCATGGGCTCGCACGCGGACGAACTCGCGCCGTCCCTTCGGGATGCCGATACGGTGGCCTTCCTCAAACGAGCCGAGCTTCCGTGGGACGCGACGCGCATCGTCGATGCCTTGTCGGGTCGGGGTCGCACGGTCGCGAGCGTCGACGAACTCGTCGCCGGACTGGTTGCCGAGGCGCGTGCCGGCGACCATGTGGTGTTCATGTCGAACGGCGGTTTCGAGAACGCGCCACGGCGATTCTTCGACGCGCTGCGCGAACAACCCGAGGCCTGATCTGCGCGCCTGCGCACTGCCGGATGTCCACGATGCCGCTGACCGACCTGCCGTTGTTCCCGCTTTCGAACGTGCTGTTTCCCGGCGCGCTGCTGAACCTGCGCATCTTCGAGCAGCGTTACATCGATCTGGTGCGCGAGTGCTCGCGCAGCGGATCCGGATTCGGCGTCTGCCTGATCCTCGACGGTCGCGAAGCGGGCGAACCGGCGCTGCCGGCCGCCGTCGGCACGGTTGCCCGGATCACCGATTTCTGCACCCTTTCCGATGGTCTCCTCGGGATCACCGCGGAGGGCGGCGAACGCTTCCAGATGGCGTCGACGTGGATCCGCGACAACGGCCTGATACACGGCGACGTGCGCCTGTGGCCACACGAAGCGGAGGTCGCGGTTCCACCGGAACACGGCCTGCTGGCGACGATCCTCGAACGGTTGCTGGAGCAGATCGGCGGCGCGTTCGCGCAGGTCGATCGGGCGCGTTTCGACGATGCGAGCTGGGTCGGGTTCCGTCTCGGCGAATTGTTGCCGCTCGAACAGACCGAGAAGCAGCATTTGTTGCAGATCACCGATCCGCTGCGACGTCTTGAGCAACTGCAGCACTATCTGCCGCGGTTCCAGCGCCCCTGACGTACACAGTTGCAACCTTCACCCGTGCCAAGGAGATCCTTCGATGAAATATCTGCACACGATGATCCGCGTACGCGACCCGGAAGCGAGTCTGCGCTTTTTCTGCGACGGACTCGGCCTGCGCGAAGTGCGTCGCAATGAGAATACCGCGGGTAAATTCACGCTGATCTTTCTCGCTGCGACGGAATCCCCGGACGCGGAGATCGAACTGACGTGGAACTGGGGCTCCACCGAGGATTACGGCAGCGCGCGCAACTTCGGCCACCTCGCCTTCCGCGTCGACGACATCTACGCAACCTGTGCACGGCTGCACGCCATGGGCGTCATCATCAACCGACCCCCACGCGACGGCCACATGGCGTTCGTGCGATCGCCCGATCTCGTTTCGATCGAGCTGTTGCAGAAAGGCGATGCGCTGGGTGTCGCCGAGCCGTGGGCGTCGATGCCCAACACCGGCGTCTGGTAGGGCGTGGGCGTGACCGAACGGGAAGCATCGACGAGCGACCTGATCGACCTGGGTCGGAATTACTGGCTGCCGGTGTACAAGCCACGCGACATCGTGCTCGCACGCGGTGCGGGTTCGCGCGTGTGGGATCGCGACGGGCGCGACTATGTGGACTTCGGCGCCGGCATCGCCGTCAACGCGCTTGGCCACTGCGATCCCGATCTCCTCGCTGCCCTCGAAGAGCAGGCGCGCAAACTCTGGCACACCAGCAACGTGTTCTACAGTGAGCCGCCGCTGCGGCTGGCCGAAGAACTGGTCGCCGCCGCACCATTCGCCGACCGCGTGTTCCTGTGCAACTCCGGCACCGAGGCGAACGAAGCGGCGATCAAGCTGGTTCGCCGCTGGGCGGCGGCGCAGGGGCGTCCACCCGAGCGACGCGTGATCATCAGCTTCAGCGGATCATTCCACGGACGCACGCTCGCTGCCGTCACCGCCACCGCACAGCCGAAATACCACGAGGGCTACGAGCCGTTGCCCGCGGGCTTCCGCTACTGCGCATTCAACGACGTGGCCGCGCTCGCCGACGCATTCGCTGCCGGCGACGTTGCGGCGGTGCTGGTCGAACCTGTGCAGGGCGAAGGCGGCGTGATGCCCGCGGCCGCGGGCTTCCTGCGCGAGGTGCGCGCGCTGTGCGATCGCCATGACGCGCTGCTGGTGCTCGATGAGATCCAGTGCGGCATGGGACGTACCGGCACGCTGTTCGCGCACGTGCAGGATGACGTCGTCCCCGACATCGTGACGCTTGCCAAGGCTCTCGGCGGCGGCTTTCCGATCGGCGCGATGCTGGCCGGCCCGAAGGTCGCGCAGGTGATGCAGTTCGGTGCGCACGGCAGCACGTTTGGCGGCAATCCCCTCGCTGCCGCGGTGGCGCGCGTCGCGCTGCGGAAACTGTCCTCGCCTGCCGTGCTCGACAACGTGCGACGTCAGTCGCAGGCGCTGCGCGCGGAGCTGAATGCAATCAACGCGGAGTTCAACGTGTTCGAGCAGGTGCGCGGACGCGGCCTGATGATCGGCGCGGTGCTCGCAGATCGATACAGGGGCAAGGCCGGCGAGATCCTCGACCACGCGGCAGCGCGCGGCCTGCTTCTGCTGCAGGCAGGACCCGACGTGCTGCGCTTCGTTCCTCCGCTGACGATCGGCGACGACGACGTTGCCGAAGGGCTCGTTCGCTTGCGCGCGGCAATCGGCGATTTCATCAGCCAACAGGACATCAAGACGCGGCCCGGCGCTTAGAGCGCCGGTCGCAAACGACGCGTCCGGCCTACGACATCCGGTTTGTCGATCGTCCTGTTCGCACGAAAGAACGGATCATCACGATGTCTCGCGACCGAGCCAGCGCACCTGATAGAGATCGTGACGGCGATCCTTCACGTTCTGCACCGTGCCGCTGTTGCGTGCGCGGGCGAGATCCTCCACACGCAGGTCCGCCCACAACACCATTTCGGTGTTCGGCGTCGAATCGGCGGCAATGCCATCGCGCGCGAACGGGAAATCGCACGGCGTCAGGATGCAGCTCTGCGCATACTGGATGTCGAAATTGTTGACGCCCGGAAGATTGCCGACGTTGCCGGAAAGAACGACATAGCACTGGTTCTCGACTGCGCGCGCCTGGCAGCAGTAGCGCACGCGTAAATAGCTCTGGCGCTCGTCGGTGCAGAACGGCACGAACAGCATCAGCGCGCCCTGGTCGATCAGGTGGCGGGCGAGTTCCGGAAATTCCGAGTCGTAGCAGATCAGCACGCCGATCGGACCGCAGTCGGTCTGGATCGCCTGCGCGGAGCTGCCGCCCTTGATGCCCCACCATGTGCGTTCGTTGGGCGTCGGATGGATCTTCTGCTGCTGATGCACCGAGCCGTCACGCAGGCAGACGTAGCAGATGTTGCGCATCGTGCCGTCGTCGATCAGTGTCGGATGCGAGCCGCCGATGATGTTGATGTTGTAGCGCACCGCCAGATCGCTGAAGAGCGCCTTCACGCGATCGGTGTATTCGGTGATCCGGCGGATCGCCTCCACCGACGGCAGCGGGGCATTCTCGATCGACAGCAATTGCAGCGTGATCATTTCCGGAAACACCACGAAGTCCGATTCGTAGCCCGCAGCGACCTCGACGAAATACTCGATCTGCGTCGCGAACTCCTCGAACCGCGTGATGCGTCGTTGCTGGTACTGGATCGTCGCGATGCGCACCCGGTCGGGCACGCGCGATGGATTGCGCGGCGTCGGTGTCAACGGCTGGTCGTGGCGATCCGGATTGCGCCACACCAGGTGCGCGGCGTATCCCATCGATTCGCGGTCGCCGGGTGCGTAGCGCGGCAGCACACCGATCAGTTCGAATCCGTTGCGCAGCTGGAAGCTCATCGTCGCGTCGCGCACGCGCCCTTCGCGGACTGCCTGCACGTAGGCGTCGACCGATCCGAACGATTTGACGCGCTTCTCGAGGCCGGGCAGCCGACCCCCGAACACGATGCCGCGCAGTTTCAGCTTCTGACAGAGCTTCTTGCGCGCCGCATAAAGACGACGACCGATGCGCAGGCCGCGAAACGCCTCGTCGACGCAGACATCCATTCCGTACAGCCAGTCCCCTTCCGGGTCATGGCGCGACGCGAAGCCGCCGCCGCTGATTTCCTGCCAGCTGTGCGCGCGCATCGCGCTCGCTTCGTCGATGCGGAACGTCGCGCAGAAACCGACGACGCGCCCTTCGTATTCGGCGACGAACTGGCCTTCGGGAAAGCGTGCCTGCTGGCCGCGCAACATGTCGGCGGAATGTCCCCATTCGTCGCCGTAGGTGCGCGCTGTCAGTGCAAACAAAGCGGGAATGTCGTCCGCCCTTGCCTGGCGCACCAGCAACTTCGCGTTCTGCTCGTGTGCCTTGTCGGCCATTGCGC
>NZ_JBDSWZ010000033.1:0-16110 GCF_039926425.1 Dokdonella sp. | reverse complement strand
AACCATGACGACGCTTTTCATTTCCGACCTTCACCTCGACGCCAGCCGCCCGCACATCACGCGGCTGTTCGTCGAGTTCGTGCGAAACGAGGCAGTCAACGCGAGCGCGCTGTACATTCTCGGCGATTTGTTCGAAGCGTGGATCGGGGATGATGCCGAGGATGAAACGGCCGATGCCGTCGCGTCGGCCCTTGCCAATCTGCACGAGCGAGGCGTCCCTTGCTTCTACTTGCACGGGAACCGCGATTTCCTGCTTGGAGATGCGTATGCGCGTCGCGCGCGCATGACTCTGTTGCCTGATCCAAGCGAGGTCGAGGTCGAAGGCGAGCGCATCGTGATCTCCCACGGTGACGCACTCTGCATTGACGATTTGCCGTATGTGGCATTTCGTGCCTTGTCACGCACTCCGGCTTGGCAGCGCGCGTTTTTGTCGCGTACCGTTGCAGAGAGAGTCGATTTCGCACGCAGGGCTCGCGCCGAAAGCGAACGCTACACTCGTTCACTTGAGGAGCAGATTACAGACGTCAATCCCGAGGCGGTGCGTGCACAATTCGCGATGCACAACGTACGGCGACTCATCCACGGGCACACCCACCGGCCTGCGATCCACGCCAGCGAAATGAGCGACAACGCATCCGGCGAGCGCATCGTGCTTGGCGACTGGTACGAGCAGGGCAGCGTCTTGCGAGTAGGAACAGAGGGCCTCCTCCTGCAAAAACTGCTGCATTGAGAAGCGGAACGTGGAGTCGATCGAAGGGCTATGCGCCATTCGCACCGCATCGAGCGGTGAGATCTCTCTTGATACCTGCAGGGCGAATCGGCCCCACCTTCGCCCGAACTCACTGACTTCGGCGAATGGGCGTCTCACGCAGGTTGGGTGACGACCACGTACGGTGTAACGCGCAACACCGCGTACGACGTCACCAGTAAGACCCGCTTCACATTCATCAGTATTCAACCAATGGATGAGTGACTCAAGGAGCAACCGTTTTCGATCGCACGCCGAGTTATAACGTAAGCCGGGTCGGAATGACTGCGAAATTACCGTTGATCGCGCGACGCTAAAAGAGCGCCTATTTCGCAATCATCTTTTGGCTGCCAGTGAGCCTCTCTTTTTCTCCATCGGTCTTCAACAAACCGATGTAATACCAATAAATTTTGCCCGGTTTGGCCGAGTTATCACGCCACTGGTAGGAACCGGTACTGGTCCCGTCGGCAGCGCTGGCCTTGATAAGATCTTTATTAATCCGCAAAAATGGCCCTGCCTCTGCGTCCGCACGGTAGATCATGTAAGCGTAGATCGTTTGCTCGTTAGCAACGGACCAAGCCAGCAGCGGCCCTTGTCCCTCAGGTGGAGCCGCATGGACTTTGTCGGTCGAACGCACAAGTGCTTTGCCGATATCAATTGCCTTTGAAGCCTCGCTCGGCGACGTAACGTTGGACTTCGCCTCGCCCTTTCGTTCGCGCGCTCTATCAAGCTCCTTGTTGAAGTCATGCACTTCCATCTCTGGACTTAGCAACATGCCAACGAGCTCCACCGGAAGTTTGCGCTTCTCGTCCGGAAGTTCGATGTTGAGCATTCCCTGCACCCGACCGCGCGCCTGATCACCCGCAATCGTCAGCCGCACCAACTTGCACCCCTCGGCTGCCGGAGAACACGGCTCCGCCGTTGCGTGACCTTGGACGCCTTCGAGTGTGAGCTGCCCCAAGTTGAAGTCTTTTCCAGCGACGCTGCTCACACGAACCAGAAATTCGTTTTTTCCGTTCGTCCGCATCAGACCCAAAGAGAAAGGATTGCCATCGACGCGAACTGCCCCCTGAACATTCGCTTCTACACTGATCCATGCCTCAGCTTGCAGCGGCGTGTTGATTTTTAGTTTTATCTTGTCGTGATGCAGACCCAGTGGCGCGCCCTTTTTCATTTTGGCGCGTACTTCCAACGAGTTAGCGTCAAGTGAAACGTCCAGATAATCCGGCTTTGCCAATACCTCGACAATTCGAAAGCCCTGCACTTCACGACTCGACAGTGCGACTACTTTCACGGGTTGTTCGTTCTCGGCATCAACTGCCCCGAAATCCATAGTCGGAGCTTTTTGGTCCAATGCGGTGGACACAAACGCCATGACGTTCGACGCGCGCGAGGCCAACACGCCGGGCTCACTCGTCGAAAATTTGAATGAACGTTTGACGTATCCAATACGATCTTGAACGTTGACTCGAGCGACGATATACGCAGTGGCATGCGCAGGAACAGTCACGCTCCCGCCGTCGATGCTATCGGATGCGTTGATCGCAGTCGCACGAGAAACGACGATCGGTGTGTCGCCGATGTTCTTCAACGGGATGTCGCAATTGAACACCTCGAATTGCTGGCGATCGCCTCCGTCACAGGGAGCAACGACCAAATTGCTGCGCGGGGACGATTCGCCTGCAGACAGAGCGACGAACGCTAAAGCCTGTAACAAGAACATATGAATTTTCTCTCAAAAAAAATCCACCTGCGTTTCCGCAGGTGGATCATGTTCACTACAAGAATCAGTGATTAGCTGACCGAAAAACTCTGAAGCTGAACAGGAAGCGTGCCATCCGCAGTGGCGGTGAACGGCCCACACGAATTCGGTGCGTCAAAATCTGCGCCGGTCACGATCATGTAATACATGCTTTCCGGAAGGTTAGCGTGCTTAGCGGTCAGCGCGCCACTTGTGGACGTGGTGCAAGCCGCATTCGCATTACAACCGGAAGCCTGCGGAACGAAATATGCCGAATACGTATAGCCAGCGCCACCAGTGAAGGTGATGTTCTGGAACGTACCCGCCGCCGTGACATTGATCAATGCCACGTAGGCTGCAGCTGGAGCGCCAGCCGCATCTTGACAAACATTCGTGATCGCGGTTTCGTGACCGCAAGTGGAATCCGTAATGGTTGGAGTACCCGCGATGTCCGGGGTCCAAGAAGCCGGAGCTGCACAAGTCTGAGCACCCGCAGATGCACTGAAACCAATCGCAAGCACGGTGGCACTAATTGCAGAGAACAATACGTTACGCTTCATAGTTGGTCACTCCTAAATCGACTGTGGCTATTATGTGTTGCAAGGGACGCCGCTGGCCCGAAATCAGAAACCGATGTAGGTATTGCGACGCGAATCGAACGTATCAAAACCAACAGCTTGATTTCCGTGAGTATCTGCCCACGTCTGTGACGGCGCAGTCAAACCCAGGCTTGCAGCAGAGACGCCGCCCCAAGCTGCGTTGTCCAGATTTGCAATCGTACCAGAAGCAGCCGGTTCAGCAGCACCTGCAGCAGCATTCACGAAGTAGCTAAGGCTTCCGGCGGCGCCAGCGCCAACGGTCAGCTTACCTTCGATGCGGTTCACGCCCGGGAGAAGGTCAGTCGCAAAACTCTGTGCGCAGGTGAAGCTACCCGTGCCGCAACTCGCGATGAAGCGAACTCGCTTCGCACCACCCGGACCTGCCACGACGCTAACGCGGAGCAGACGGCTGAGGCCATGCGCAGTCGTCGTTGCTGGAGCTTGGAACACCACGACGCCATCGGTCGCGTTGTAGCTGCTGAGCAAGGTGTTATCAATCAAAAACTGAAAGCGATAGTTCGGCTCCGAAGCGGCGTGCGTGTAGCGAACGGTCGCCGAAGCAGCGGTAATCGGAGCGAGCGCCGCAGTCAGTTTGCAGGCAGACGCGTCCAAACCACCTGCGACAACCGTCACAGGGGAAGAAGTCGGGTCCGGCAAGCTGGCCTTGCTCGTCCAAGCGCCGCCTTCAGCAGTCGTCGGACCAGCCGGGCAAACCGCGAAGGCGGAGCCAGCGAAACCAACCAGGCCAACGATGGCCAGCGAAAGCACTTTCATTTTGGTGTTCATGGTTTTATCTCCCAGAGTGTTCGGGTGGGGTGCAGTCCCCTTCCCCACGGATGTTAATACTGGTTAACCAAGCCCGATCCGCGCGGACGATAGTGAAGTACCACCACCATGTCAACTGCGTCCTGGCGTGGGCCCGGCTAACCTTGCCAGACTTCGAGTCGGAGTTTCCGTCTGCAACGGGTTCCCCTCCCCGGCCATCGGCTCGCGCCTCTGGCCCACGGAGCTGTATGACGCATGAGCGTGACCAAACCGGACACGCGCATTGAAAATATCCCAAAACCGGATCCCCACCAGCCTGTTCGAGCGAGGAGCAAGCTCCGGCAAGAACCGCCTCTCTATATATAACGCATTGACCTGGTCCGGCACGACCCCGGAGAATCGCGCCTCCGTTCTGCTCGCCTCCTCTCTTGCCTTTGCCTCGATCCGCTCCCTTGCTTCCGGCCGATTGCCTTGCGGTGATCCCCGCGCGTGACGAGTCCACAACCGTGGCGCGCGTCGTTGCAGGCGTTCGCGCGACCCTCGGATGTCAGGTGCTCGTGGTCGACGATGCCAGCGGCGACGCCACGGGCGCAGTTGCACGCCACGCTGGGGCGCTCACTTTGCGCCTGCCGTTGGCGCTGGGTGCGTGGGGTGCGACCCAGACAGGCATCCGTTACGCACAGCGCAACGGCTTTGCCGGCGTCATCACCCTCGATGCGGATGGCCAGCATGTTCCGGAGTCGCTCCCTGCACTGTTTGACGCGCAGGGCGCAACGGGCGCGAACGTCGTGATCGGCACCTGTACCCGACGGCTGAGTCGCGCCAAGCGCGTTGCCTGGTGGTATCTGCGAACCCTGACCGGGCTTGGCCTGGGCGACTTCACATCCGGGTTGCGCCTGTACGACCGGGCGGCGGTCAACATCCTCGCCGGCCCTGCAGCAAGCCTGCTCGACTATCAGGACGTGGGCGTCCTGATGCTGCTTGCAAAAAATGAAATGGTCATCCGTGAAACCCCGGTCGAGATGCTGCCGCGGCGCGAAGGGCATTCGCGGGTGTTTGCATCGTGGCCGGTGGTGGCGTTGTACATGATGCATACCACGGTGTTGTGCCTCGCCCAGATCCATCCGGGTCGGCGGCGCGCACCGTCGCTTATCGGCGACGCGCCATGCTGACCGGACAGATCACCTCGGCCGTTCTCGGTGTCGGCCTGGCTGGGGCCATCCTGTTCCTGGTCCGCCGCGACCATCTGCATGGGCCCTATGCGGTCTGGTGGTTTGCCGTTGCTGCAGCGACCTTCGTGCTGGGCGTGTTTCCGGGCGTGGTCGTGTGGCTGGGTCGCGAGACCGGCATCGGGTACGCGCCGGTCCTGCCGATCATCATTGGCCTGTCATTGGTGTTGATCCGCTTGCTGAAGCTCGATATCGATCGTTCCAAGCACGAGCGCAAGATGCGACGACTGACACAGAAGCTCGCGATTCTCGAACAGGAACTCGAACGCCTTGGCGGCCGACGGTCGACTGACGACGTCTCCGACGAGCCGATGGGTTGACGGAGCGATCCTGTGGATTCAGCACCGTCTGAATTCGCCTTCCGCTGGACCCGACGACAGATTCCCATGCGCATCCTGCACATCGGCAAGTACTACGCGCCGGAACGCGGCGGCATCGAACGCTACACGCAGGCATTGGCCGAATGGAGCGTCGCGCGTGGCGACGCAGTCGCGGTTCTGTGCCATCAGCGCGCAGGAATTCGCGAGCGCGCCGTCGAAACGATTGGAGGCGTCGGCGTACGCAGGGCCGGGTGTATCGCAGCGCCGCTCTATACACCTCTGAGCCCGTCATTTCCGTTCGAACTGGCGCGCGCATTGCGTGAATTCCGCCCGGATCTGCTCCATCTGCATTTTCCCAATCCGTCGTGCTTCTTTGCATTGACGAGTCCGCACGCGCGACGATTGCCGTGGGTGGTGCACTGGCATGCCGATGTACCGCCCGACTCCAACGACTGGCGTCTGCGCAGCGCGTACCGCATTTACAGGTCGTTCGAGCAGGCCACACTTCGTCGCGCCGCGGCAGTGGTCGCAACGTCGCAACCTTACCTGCACGCCAGCATTGCACTGACCGCATGGCATGCAAAGACCGCGATCATCCCCCTTGGAATCGCCGATGCCTTGCCGGAAGTGCCGAAACCATCGCTGTGGCCGGCCGGCACCGGATTGCGTCTCCTCGCTGTCGGCCGCCTGAGCCGTTACAAGGGCTTCAACGTGCTGATTGAAGCGCTTGGACGGCTACACGACGTTCAACTGCTGATCGTCGGCGAAGGCGAATGCGCGGCCGAGCTGCGCGCACTGGTGCACGCGCGCGGACTCGATCATCGCGTTGCATTTGCAGGCGCACTGTCGGATGAGGACCTGGCGTCCGCCTATGCCGCTGCAGATGCGTTCGCGTTGCCTTCGCTGGATCGTGGCGAAGCGTTCGGCCTGGTGCTGCTGGAAGCGATGCGCGCAGGACGTGCTGCCGTCGCAAGCGACATTGCGGGATCCGGCGTCGGCTTCGTGATCGACGATGCAATCACTGGAATCCTTGTGCCTCCCGGCAACGCCGTCGCACTGGCCGAAGGGATCGCTCGATTGCAGGACGAACGCCTGCGCGCGCGGCTTGGCGATGCGGGCCGCCAACGGTGGCGGGAGCACTTTCTCCTCGAAACATCGGCCCGCAGGATCGACGCGCTGTATCGCAGCGTCGCTCCGAACAGCTAGCCCGCCGCGTCAACGTTCTCGCAGACGATCGGAATCGGCGGAAGTGCGGGATGCAAGGATCAGCAGCGCGACGGCCATCGGGGCCAATTGCAGCAGCAGGCGATTGACCGCCGAGTAGCTCTGCGCATAGCGCGCCGCCGCGGTAAACAGGAACAATCCGCCAATCAGCAGGAATGAAACGCCGACGAGTACCGCCAATCGCCGCGTCGTCGCCGATCGCATCCAAGCGACGCGATTTCCGAGCAGCACAACAGGAAGGAGAAACCAAAGAAGATTCCAGTTCTCCTGGCCCCACAGGCCTTGACCGAACGCGTCGAGCGACGCGGCGAAGTCGGAAAAATTGAACGCCGTGCTGTGGTCGATATAACGTCGCGCCACAGCGATCCATGCAGCGCTGAAGGCCACCGAGAGCAGGGTCAGCGCGATGGCGAACCCGAGTCCGAGCAGCAGTCGTCTCCGCCGCGTCCAGCGCGGAATCGACGAGAACACGCATGCGCTTGCGAGCACGATCGACCACACGGACCCTTCCAGCTTGATCAAGGGCATCAGCAGGATGATCGCCAGCACCACACCCAACTGCCGTCGCTCGCCTCCGCAATGCCAGCGAAGCCATGCAAACGCTCCTTGGCCAAACAGGGCAGCCAGCCAAAGGTCGGCATAGCCGCCGAGCGCAACGTGCGATTCAAGCAATGGCAGCGAACCGAGAACGTAGACCCCGATCCAGGTGCGCGACCGGTCGACGCCCAGCGCTCGCAACTGGCCGTACTGCGCCAGGAGCATCGCGATCCACAATCCGAACCAGGCCAGATTGATCCACGGCTCGATCCAGCCGACGGGACCCGCAAACCACACGATCGTCCATGGCAACAAATCGGGATAGCTGTAGCCGATGCCGGTACGCAGCGGTTGTGTCGGATGCGCCAGCCATTCACTGAATGAAACGAACGGCGCGATCTGGCCGCCAAGAACCCAGATCTTCGCTTTGGCCTCCCACGCTGCCCATGCATCCCATGCCAATGTCGGATGGAGCAGGATATCGCTCGCGATCAGCCAGCCACGCCAACCCAGAAGGACGAGAGTGATCAGCGCCCAGGGCCACCAGCGACGGCCGACAGGGTCGGGCAATGCGCCAACCACCGGCGGCGTCCGACGCCACCATGCCACCGACCACGCCAGTGCTGCGATTGCTGCAGCCCACGGCCCTGCACGCATCAACGTATGCGTCGGGTCGGTCGACGCCAACAGACGCGTCAGCACACCGCACATCAGCGCGCCGACGATCCAGCCGAGGCCTGCAGCAACGAGGCGATCGCTGTTGCGCCATGGCCAGCCAACCACCAACGCATACAGGCCACTGCCGATCAGCAATGGAAGGAACCACGACACCAGCAACGTCGGCAGTGTCATTGGGACTCCGCCGTGATCGCGTAAATGCCGAAGTCCGCCTGCTGTTCGATGGTGCGCCCAGGCAGGGAAATTCCGCCGAACTGGAGGCGGCCATTGCGGATCGAAGGCTGGTCGTCCGAATAGCGGACGACGATCGTTCCCGGCGGAGCATGCTGCGCATCCGCACCGGCGAGCACGCCCATGTTGAGTGGAGCTGCGTGGTAGATCAGCCGCAGCACGTCATGCGGCGTCGGTGCGCTGACCAGCACGCGTCGCGTGTCAGGCTCGCTGGACAACGTCGCCTGCAGATGCAGCGCCAGTTCCTTGAGCCGTTCGTCGGCCACGTGGTCCTGTCTCTTCGCGATCGGTATCGCGCCCCAGACGTCTGCGTCGGCGTTGCGTTTGTAGGTCAGGTCACGCTGCCACGACAGATCGCAGATCAGCCATGCAACTGCCGCTGCCGCGAATGCGAGGACCCGCAGCGCAGCGCCGCGCAAGCGGAGGAGGAGAAACGCGAAAGCCAGCAGCGCACCCACCGCAATGGCCAACACCAGCGGCAAGCGTGGACCGTGGGGAGAATGGTCGCCGGTTTCGGCGGGGCCGACGGCGCTGATCGAAATCAGTTGCCACGGACGTCGCTCCCGCCAGGAATCGAAAAGGGTCGCCAGCCGACCGCGCCAGGAGATCGACTCCAGTTGGGCGCGCTCCAACACGAACGGCTGGAATCCCGCCGACGGCGGCACCAGTTGCGCCGTCGGAAACTGCGCGAACCCCAATTCGGTGATCGATCCACGCCACGACGGAATGCGCGACAGGTCGAACGTCATTTCGCGACCATCGGGACGCGGCAGCGAAATGGACTGCACGTCATCCGGCGCCTCGCCGGTGCGGAACACCAGCGAGAGCTCGAGCGTGCGAGGAAAATCAGCGAACCGGTAGCGAAGGATCGATACGTCCTTGGCGACGACACTCGCAAGATCGGTTGCCTGCAACGTGTAAAAATCCGCCGCCGGTGCGGTGACGCGCAAGGCCTGCAACTCCGTCGCCGCAGAACCGAACACCGGGTGGAATCGGCTGCCCGGCAGGGTGAGCTCAGTCGCGGCGACGAGTGGCGAGCGCGGATCGACCCCTGCAGCCCACATCGCAAGCGCCGAAGTGCCCACGACGAGCGCGACGACAAAAGAGGCCACCGCATACGACGCGCGGTTCATGCCGCCGCTGCTTCCAGACGCGCGATTTCCTCGCGGGAAAATCCGGCCAGAAGACGCGCTTCCACGTTGAAGGGTCCGCGCAGCGATCCGCGAACGTGCACGTCGAGCAGGTTCCGGAAGGTTTCTTCTGCGTCGACTCCTTCACGCTCGCAGCACCAGGCAAACCAGCGGGATCCTGCCGCCACGTGGGCGACCTCTTCCGCAAGGATGGTCTCGAGGATCGTGGTCGTTTCAAGGTCGCCGACGTGACGCAATCGTTCGATCATGCCGGGCGTCACGTCGAGTCCGCGAGCTTCCAGCACGCGAGGGACCAGCGCCATGCGCTCGAGACACGAGCCGCGGGTGCGCATCGCCATGTCCCACAGGCCGTCATGCGCATCGAAGTCTCCGTAGGCGAATCCGAGCTGTTCGAGACGCGCGCTCAGCAGACTGAAATGACGCGCTTCATCAGCGGCAATGCTTGCCCAGTCGGCGTAGTACGCGGTGGGCATGTCGCGAAAGCGGTAGATCGCATCGAGCGCGAGATTGATCGCATTGAATTCGATGTGGGCCACTGCATGCACCAGCGCAGCGCGGCCATCTGCGGACCCGAGACCGCGTGATGCAAGCTGCCGCGGTGCGACCAGATTCGGACGCGTGGGCCTGCCCGGTTCCAGCATCGATTCGATCGAGCGACACGCTGGTTGGTCAAGTGTGCCGGCGAGTACCGCCGATGCGAACTGAAACGTCGATTCCACTTTTGCGGCCGGATCGCTGCAGACCAGACACCGGTGTGCTGAATCGAACACATTGTCGTCGGCGACTTCAGGCATGTCGTGTGCCACTCCCTGTTGCAGTCGGGCGCATTATCCACGAGCAATGACCGTGGATGCATGGGTCTCCAGCCCAGGCTCCGTCGCCCCGCTCGATGAACGGAGCGTGCCGTCGTCGTTCAGCCGACCTGGCGACGCTGCGTCTTGGCGTCGTCGGAGCGTGCAAACTCGAGTCCGGCCAGATACGTCGGTTCCACTCCCGTCACGTACTCCCCGGAGAAACACGATGTGTCGAAGTGCTTCAGATCCTCGTTGCCGTCCTGCACTGCCCAGACCAGATCATCGAGGTCCTGATAGATCAGCTTGTCGGCACCGAGGATCTTCTCGATCTCCTCGGTCGTTCGACCGTGCGCGACCAGTTCCGCGGTGACCGGCATGTCGATGCCGTAGATGTTCGGATATCGAACGGGCGGTGCGGCGGACGCGAAATACACTTTCCGTGCGCCGGCATCGCGCGCCATCTGGATGATCTGTTTCGACGTCGTCCCGCGAACGATGGAGTCGTCGACCAACAGCACGTTCTTGTTGCGGAATTCCAGCTGGATCGGATTGAGCTTGCGGCGCACAGATTTCACCCGCTCGCTCTGCCCGGGCATGATGAACGTGCGACCGATGTAGCGGTTCTTGACGAACCCCTCGCGCACCGGCACGCCGAGCGCGTACGCCAGTGGACCCGCGGCGGTGCGCGACGTATCGGGAATCGGAATCACCGAATCGATGTCGTGGTTCGGCATTTCGCGCAGCACTTTCTCGCCGAGCTTCTCGCCCATGCGCAGGCGTGCCTTGTAGATCGACACGTCCTCCATCATCGAGTCCGGACGCGCGAGATACACGTACTCGAAGATGCACGGCGCGTGCTTGGCGGGCTCTGCGCATTGGCGCGTGAAGAGCTTTCCGTCGAGAGTCATCAGCACCGCTTCGCCAGGTGCAACATCGCGCAACAACCGGAAGCCGAGGATGTCGAGCGCGACCGATTCGGAGGCAACTGCGTATTCCTTGCCGCTACCGGTGTCTCGCTCGCCGAGGACGAGCGGACGGATTCCGTGCGGATCACGGAACGCCAGCACGCCGTACTCGAGCAGCATCGTGACCACCGCATAGCCGCCAATGCAGCGCGCATGCGTGCCAGCCACTGCCTTGAAGATGTGATCGGGCGACAGGTTGCGCCGGTCCTGGATCTGCAGCTCGTGCGCGAGCACGTTGAGCAGCACCTCGGAATCGGAATCGGTATTCACATGGCGGCGATCGTCCTCGAACACCTCGCGCCGGAGGGCTTCGGTGTTGATCAGGTTGCCGTTGTGCGCGAGCGCGAGGCCGTACGGGGAATTCACGTAGAGCGGCTGCGCTTCGGTCGAGCCTTCGGACCCCGCGGTCGGATAGCGGCAATGGCCGATGCCGACGCTGCCCCTCAGGCCCATCATGCTTTCGCGATCGAACACGTCGCGCACGAGACCTGCGCCCTTGTGGAGACGCAGACGATTCCCGTCGAGCGTGGCGATGCCGGCGGCGTCCTGGCCACGATGCTGGAGGACGGTGAGCGCGTCATACAGTGCCGACGCGACCTCGGATTTGCCGACGATGCCGATGATTCCGCACATGGAGGTTTACTTCAGATCGGAGAGGATTTCGGAGCCGGGACCGGTTCACGGGTCGGCGGCGGAGACGACAACGGCTTCATCAGTGTTTCAACCGGCTCGAGGTAGCGCGAGACGCTGTCCGGCAGTCGCGCGGTCAACCACTGCGATCCCCGCTCGAAGCTCGGCAACAGACGCGATTCATGCCACCACGGATCGCGCGGGAACGGCGTGAACTCCATCAACAGAACGACCAGCACAACCAGCGCGAGTCCGCGCACCAAACCAAACACCATGCCGAGCAACCGGTCACTTCCGGAGAGCCCGCTGCTCTCGACGAGCTTGCGGATCAGGAACGTGACGATCGCGCCGGCGATCAGCACCGTGATGAAGCACAAGCCGTAGGCCAATAGCACACGCGCCGATGGCGTCGATATGCTGCCGGAAAACCGTTCCGCAAGGAGCGGACCGAACACCCATGCCACCCAGAACGCGCACGCCCAGCACGCCAGCGCGAGCACTTCACCGATGAAGCCGCGCCACAGACCCATCAGCACGGACAAACCCAGCACCGCGATGATCGTGTAGTCGGCCCAGTTCATCGCGATTCCGACTTCGGCGATTCGCGATTCGAAATCTTCAGGCGCCAACACGGGTGACCAGCGCGTTCGCCGTCCGCGAATCCGCAATCACCAATGCCGAATCTCATTGCTGGGTGACGATGATGCCATCGAGCTTCAACTTGTCCTTGATGCCGGAACGCAGCTTGTCTGCGGCACCGCGGTCAACCTCCGGACCTGCGCGCACGCGCCACAGCGTGGCGCCATTGGAATCGATCTTGTCCACGAAGGCGACGAATCCTGCATTCTTGAGCCGATCGCGCAGCTTGTTGGCATCTTCCGATGTCTTGAGCGCGCCGAGCTGAACAGCCCATCCTCCCGCTTGATGTGCCGGAATCGCCTTCGCCGGCGCATCTTCGTGGGCGTCCTCGGCGACTTGCAGCACACTGCCGGGAACCGATGGCTTCAGCTGCTTGATGCGCAAGCGCGCCGCTTCGGCGCCGCTTCGGTCGGAAAACGGACCCACACGCACGCGTTCGGCTTGCTTGCCCTGGTAGTCGGCGGACTCCCCCAACGCCGGGAACCCGCCTTTCTTCAATGTCGCGACGAGTTCATCGGCATTCTTCTTGTTGCTATAGACGCCGAGATGGACGAAATAGCGCCCGTTGGCTGCCTGCCCCGGCGTCGGCTTCGGAATTTCGGCAGCCGCCACCGCGCTGGCCTCCGGTTTGGGCGTCATCTTGGGCACTGAATGTTCCGCGGGCGATGTCGGCGTCGAGCTCGCTGCAACTGGCGCTTCCACACGCGGGGCGGTGGTCGTGTCGACCGTGGTGATCTTGTCCGGGTCGGCCTTCGATTCCGGCGGTGCGGTCGGCCTGCTGGCCGCGGCGTCCACCGGCAACACGCGCTGCTGGAATTCGCGGTCCGGTTGCTGCGGAATCGCAAGGCTCGTCGTTTCCATCTCGGCACTTTTCTTCGGCGCCGATCCGGACATGAACATCGGTACGAAGATCACGGCAAGTGCGATGAGCACTGCGGCGCCAAGCAGGCGCTGTTTGAGCGATAAATCCATGGGGATTCCACACTGGGGCAACGGCGACTGCGGCGATTATAGCCGGGCGTCGCACGGGATCGGCGTCAGTCGTGCTGCAGGTTTTGCTCGCGGGCGAACACAAGTGCCGCCGCCGCAACGAAAAACGAGCCGAACGCGACCACGCGGTCGCCGGGCTGCGCGCGTTGCCAGGCCGCTCCCAGCGCCGCCGGCACATCAGCGAACTGCAGGGTCTCGACGGTCACGCAAGCGCGTGAGCGCAATCCTTCGACGGTGAGCCCACGCGGCGAAGCACTGTCGAGTCCGGCAAGAAACCATCCATCGAACGAGCCGGCGAGCGCATCGACGACGCCGGCAACGTCCTTGTCGCCCAGCGCACCGAAAACTGCCAACGTCCGCCCACGACGCGGTTGCCCGGCCAGCCACGTGGCAAGCATTGCGGCTGCCTGTGGATTGTGCGCCACGTCCACGATGAGCTCGGGCGACGAACCGAAACGCTGCAGCCGTGCAGAAACACTGGCGCTGCGCACACCCGCCGCAATCGCCAGCGGATTCCAGCCGACTTGGCCGCCGAGGGCGTGAATCGCCGCGATTGCCGCCGCTGCGTTGTCGACCTGGCACGGCGCAGCGAGCGACGGAAACGGCAGGTCAACAGACGTTTCTGCAGGAAACGATGAAGCCGATGACCATTTCCAGCCCGCCGTGCCGATCTCGGCCGAGAAGTCGCGACCGGCGATGCGCAGGGGTGCGTCGAGATCGCGGGCATGGGCAATCAGTGATGCTGGCGGATTGCGCTCGCCACAGATCGCTTCGTGTCCACGTCGAAACACGCCGGCCTTCTCGCGCCCGATGCTGTCGCGGTCGTCGCCGAGCCACTCCTGGTGATCGAGATCGATCGTTGTGACGATCGCGACGTCCGCGTCGACGATGTTGACGGCGTCCAGTCGTCCGCCGAGACCGACTTCGAGCAACGCGACATCCACCAAACTGCGGGAGAAGATCCACAGCGCCGCGAGCGTCCCGAATTCGAAGTAGGTCAGTGCGACATCGCCGCGCGCATCCTCGATGCATGTGAACGCATCGATCAGTCCGGCGTCGTCGATGTCGCTTCCGCAGAGGCGGACGCGTTCGTTGTAGCGCAACAGATGCGGTGATGTGAATGCACCGACGCGCTTGCCATCTGCCGCCAGCATCGCTTCGAGAAACGCGATCGTCGAACCCTTCCCGTTGGTGCCGGCAACCGTGATGACAACCGGAGCCACGACAGGCGCTCCGAGTCGTTGCCACACCTCGGCCACGCGGCCGAGACCCAGCTCCACTTCACGCGGATGCACGCGCAGCTGGTAGCCCAGCCATTCATCGAGGGAGGCCGACGGCTGCGGCCGTGACTCGAATGAAACCATCGGACCGAATGCTCAGCGCATCAGCAGGCGACGCGGCTTGAACGGAAACCTGCCTCGCCAGTATTCAATCAGCACGAATCCGAACGCAAGGCCGCCAAGGTGCGCGAAATGCGCAACGCCCTCGTCGCGCCCGGTGACGCCGTAGAACAGCTCCAGCGCGCCGTAACCGGTGACGAACAGCCAAGCCGGCATCGGGATCGCGAAGTAGACGAGGATGCGCTGGTGCGGATACATCATGCCGAACGCCAGCAACAGGCCAAAGATGCCGCCCGATGCGCCGAGCGTCGGCGAGAACCCGCTCGGGAAGAAATGCATCACTGCAAGCTGCGTCACCGCGGCGCCAATCACGCAGACAAAATAGTAGAGCGCGAACGGGCGCGCTCCGAACAACTGCTCGATCGCGCCGCCGAACATCCAGAGCGCGAGCATGTTGAACGCGATGTGCGCAAAGCTCCCATGGAGGAATCCGTACGTCACCAACTGCCACACCTCGAATCCCGCGGTGACGGCAACACCGTCGTCAACGCCGACGACCTGTGCGGGACCGAGCGGCCACAACGCAAACCAGATCAGCATGAAGTTCCCTGCAACCTGCTGAACGAGGTAGACGGCGATGTTGGCGAACAGCAACGCACGCGTGACGGGGGGAAGGTCGTAACCCATGATCGGCCTGTGAGTGCCGCGCCCGAACGTTCGACGTTCGCACGCTGAGCGGAACGCGCAGGATGCGGGCTCGGACCCGCCAATTCAATACGGCGCGATGGCGCGCCGCCGTAATCGAACGAAAAGCGGGGCCGCCCAGGCGGCCCCGCACATCCCTCGATCCATCGGCGCGGTCAGTTGCGCGCCGGGGTGTTCTCCGCGAAATATTCGTGGCTGTCGGCGTTGTCGACCGCGCGCGTGGTGTTGCTGCCGGCAAGGTTGTGCGCGGCTGTCTGACCGTAGGCCCAGTCGTCGGTGCCGGCGACGATGTTGAAATGGCTGGTCTCGTGGATGAGCGTACCGGCACGCGAATCGGTTCCGGTATTCGGCGCAGACCAGAACGCGCCACACAGATACACCTTGTACGGCTGGGTCGGATACACGTATGCGTAGCTGCTGTCGTTGCAGCCGCAGTTGAAGGTGTACGGCTGGCTCGACAGGGCGCTCGCGATGTTGGTGAAATGGGTCCTCACCGTGGAGTACCTGCCGCTGTTGTAGGTTCCGAACCACCAGGTGTAGCGGCTGCCTGCCGTACCCGCGTTGAGATAGCTTTTCGCGTTGTTCGCGTAGGTGACCGAGGAGTTCCGTGCCGTCGCCAGTTGGGTCTGCCGCGTGTTGCTGCAGCTGACGAAGCTGTTGGTTGCAGCAAGTACGCCCGGGGCGCCAGAGTCCGATTGCAGTGCTTCCTGATCGAGCGGCGCGCCAGCGCCATCCACCCACAATGTCGTCGCCGCGCTGTCAAGTTGCAGGGTGGCCGTGACGCCCGCGCGCGCGACGCGATCGGCTTCGCGTACCAGTGCGGC
>NZ_JBDSWZ010000032.1:0-22009 GCF_039926425.1 Dokdonella sp. | reverse complement strand
GCTCGCGCTGAAGGCGCGTGTGCCTCGCGTGTAGTAGCGCGCCCAGCGTTGCACTTCGGGGCGGTAGTCGCAGCCCTGCATCGCGAAGCGGGTGCGCAGATCGGACCATGGAACCTGCCCGGATGCGACTGGAGCCGACGCGTTGGGCACAGGCGACGCGGTTGAAACGGGAGGCGGCGCCGCCGCAGCGGGCGATGGAGGTTCGGGTGGCGCGGGCGGCCGTACCAACGGCGTCGAGCACGCCGTGAGCACTGACAACGTCGCGACGAGCCCCACAAGGCGCGGCGGCCATCCGCGGATCAATCTCACGGCACCGGCGCCTTGAAATCGTCCTTGCGCCGGCGGATCTGCGCGAAGCGTTCGACCCGATCGAGTCGTCGCTGCGGATCGATCGCATCGACCAGCGCTGGTGCGTCGACGCGCAGGAACGGATTGGTCGCCCATTCGCTCGCCAGCGTCACCGGCAATGTCGGTTGGCCTTTACTGCGCAGTGCCGCGCACTCCTCCGACCGGATACGCAGTTCCCGGTTGTGCGGATCCAGCGTCATCGCGAACGCGCAGTTGGCGACGGTATATTCGTGTCCGCCACACACCTGCGTGTCGCCTGGGAGCGCGGCGAGTCGGTCGAGGGATGCGAGCATCTGCGCGGGCGTGCCTTCGAAAATCCGACCGCATCCGACGCTGAAGAGCGTGTCGCCGCAGAAGAGCAGTCCATGGCCGTGATAGGCGACGTGGCTTGAGGTGTGTCCCGGAACCGCGATGACATCGAATCGTGCGGTGGGGTGGGTCAGAACGACACAGTCGCCATCGGCGACCCGTTGGTCGACGTTCGGAATGCGCGCATCGATCGGCGCGACGATGCGCGCGCCGGTTGATGCGGCGAGAGACTGCGCGCCGCCGATGTGGTCGGGGTGGTGATGGGTCAGCAGAATTGCGCGCAGACGAAGGTTCTCGCGCGCGCAGACATCGACGACCGGCTGTGCATCGCCCGGATCGACGACGATCACGTCTCCGCGGTCATCGGCGAGCAGCCAGATGTAATTGTCGGTCAGTGCGGGCAGAGCGATCAGGCGCATGCGAAACACCGGCGGCAAGCGGCCGACGAATATAGCCAGCGTTCCCGCCATCGACGTTAAGCCGGCATTAGCCAGACGCCCTCGGGTTACACTGGTCCGCTGTCGTGGAACGTGCCCCGCCCTGTGATGACCGGCTCCGACACCCTCTTTTCCCTGCCCGACGTCGACGCGCTGCTGCGCGACGAACTCGCGTGCATCCCGCATCACGCAGCGCGCCTTCCGGGCGGGCGCGCGCTCATCGTGCAAGCCTGTGCGGCCAACCGCGCGCTGCCGCTCGATACCCGTCATCTTGGTGCCGTCCGACTCCACGCCGACCAGGATCTGCTGCGCGGTGATGCGATCTGCAAGCCCGAATCGATGCCGTGGGAAGACGATGCGTTCCAGCTCGTGGTGGTGCAGCATGCGGGCGCGCATGGGCTCTCACTCGACGGACTGATCGGAGAATGTTCGCGTGTGCTCGCACCCGGCGGAGCGTTGCTGTGGTTCGAACTCAATCCGTGGAGCCCATGGCTCGGATGGATCCACTGGCAGGCGCGGCGCGGCATGCCGCTGCCGCGGGCCTCGCACGCGGACTCGTTGCGCCGGCGCATGCACGATGGTCATCTGGCGACATCGGCCATCGAATATTTCGGACCGTGCTGGCCGGGCGCCGGGTCGTTTGCGGCTGTGCATCGCAGTCCGTTGATGTCGCCGCTGCGCGGTGCGTATCTGATTCCTGCCTCAAAGCCGCGTTCGGTGCTGATTCCTTTGCGCCAACGCTTCGGTCGCGAGCGATCCGGTTTACGGCCGCAGCTCGCCACGCCAAGCCGTCGCGCAAGCGCATGAGCGACGTTCTGGAGGACGCGACGCGCGTCGAGCTGTTTACCGATGGCGCCTGCCTCGGCAATCCAGGGCCTGGCGGATGGGGCGCGCTGCTGCGCCTGGGATCACGCGAGAGGGAGCTCAGCGGTGGCGAAGTGCAGACCACCAACAATCGCATGGAGCTGATGGCGGCGATCGCCGGCCTCGAAGCGCTGAAGCGACCCTGCGAGGTGGTGCTCACGACCGACTCGCAATATGTCAAGAAAGGCGTGGAGGAATGGATGGCCAAATGGCGCGCGAATGGCTGGCGCACCAGCGACAGGAAGCCGGTCAAGAACCAGGACCTGTGGGAGCGCATGTCAGCGGCACTGGTCGGTCATCGCGTCCGCTGGAAATGGGTCAAGGGCCACGCTGGACACATCGAAAACGAACGCGTGGACGTGCTTGCCCGCGACGCAGCTCTCGCGATGAAGGGTCCTCATCAATCCTCCACCAGCGGATACAGCTACGAATGAGACAAGTCATCCTCGACACGGAAACCACCGGACTCGAAGTCCAGCGCGGCCATCGCGTGATCGAAATCGGATGTGTCGAACTGATCCAGCGTCGACCCACCGGCCGTCGCTTCCACACCTATCTCAATCCCGATCGCGCGATCGACGAGGGCGCGCGCGCGGTCACCGGCATCAGCGACGAATTCCTGCTCGACAAACCACGCTTCCCGGAAATTGCGGCGGAGTTCCTCGCGTTCATCGACGAAGCGGAAATCATCGCGCACAACGCTGCGTTCGACGTTGGTTTTCTCGATGCTGAACTCGTGCGCGCCGGAGTCGATCGCCCGCGACTGGCCGATCGTGTCCAGGTACTCGACACGCTCGCGCTCGCGCGCGAGAAATTTCCCGGTCAGCGCAACAGTCTCGACGCATTGTGCAAGCGTCTGGGCGTCGACAACAGCCACCGTGGAATGCACGGTGCGTTGCTCGACGCCAATCTTCTTGCCGACGTGTACCTCGCGCTGACCGCGGGCCAGGGTGCACTGGGTTTCGAGAGCGAAACGGCGCAGTCGGAGGCGCGCCTGGCGAACGTCGCGCTGCGCATTCTGGTGCGTCCGCGCTTTTTCCGCGCGAACGACGACGAGCTTGGCTTGCATCGGGCGCGACTCGGAGTGATCGACAAGGCGAGTCGCGGTGCATGCCTGTGGACATTGCTGGATGCGGCCGGAGCGGGCGACGAAGTGAACTGACCCCGCTCGGGTTGCAACGTCGCGACCATGCGCGGGTTCCGCGCTGTGCAATGCGCCTCACGCCACTCCGGTCACTTCGCTACCCATCTCCAGCCGCCGTCGTTCCCCCGAATGCGCGAATCGATCTTCATTCGCGGGCGTACGCGATCGACATGCAGACGTGTGTGCGCGAGGCCAGTGCGATCGCGCGTTTGCCACTGTCAGTGCGCGCGCACCAGAATCACGGTGACGTTGTCCGATCCGCCGCCGTCGAGAGCGGCAAGCACCAGGTGGTCGACGCATTCCTGCGCAGCGAGATTCGGGCGTGCGAGGATCGCCGCGATCGCGCTGTCTTTCACTTCTTCGGTGAGCCCGTCGCTGCACAGCAGCAGCTGCATGCCGGGCTTGAGCGTGCCGCGCACGCTCTCCACGCGCAGCGATTGCGGATCCGTGACGCCGAGTGCCTGCGTGACGACGTTGCGATGGGGATGATTGCGCGCCTGTTCGCTGGTGATCGCGCCCTGGTCGATCAGTTCCTGCACGTAGGAATGATCCTGCGAGAGCTGCTTCAATCCGTCGTTCCAGACGTAAACCCGACTGTCGCCGACCCAGGCCACTTCGAACTCCCCGCCTTCGCGCAATCGCAGGGCGGCAATGGTCGTTCCCATCGGAAGGACTTCGGAACGACGTGTCGAGTGGCGGATGATTTCCTCGTCCGCCATCTGGATCGCCTGGACCAGTTCGATGCCGTTGGTCACCTCGCGCACCAGCGTGTCGCGCGCAAGCGCGCTGGCGACCTCTCCGTGCTCATGACCACCCATGCCGTCAGCGACCAGCCAGAGGCCGAGGTCCGCGTCCGCGTAGTAGGTATCTTCGTTGTGCTCGCGGCGCAGGCCGACGTGGGTGCTGTGTCCGAATTCGATCATGCGCGGCTGGCTATCCTTGAAGGGCTCGCCTTCTTGCGGGCGAATTCGGCCGCCTTCGCGCGCCGTGGTGGCATAGGATGCCGTCACCGTCGCGCCATACGCAAGCGCACCGGCTGGCGGGTGCACAAAGACCGTGACCGAGCGGCAGGAACGGATCCCGAATTGGTGCAGGTCGCCGGATGTGCCGCCAGACGAAAGCCCACCGGATGCCCCGTTTGCCCCGCGCTGGAGCCTGTCTCGCGATGACCTGGCAACGGCGGCATGTGGATCCGGGAAGCGAACACCTCTCATGAACCGACTCTGCGGGTGATTTGCCTTGAACGGAGATCTGGCAGGAGCGCACAGGCTCCGGCATCCTTGCCAGCGCGCGCATGGAGCGCGCTCTTCAGGGGAATCAACAATGCAGCAGAAGATCATCGTCGCGTTCGGCGCGGTCCTGAGTGTTGCCAGCGCGGCCGCCGCCGCAGGCGATGCCATCAAGGTGCCGTCCACCGTGCCATACGCCGATGCAAACGGCGTGGCTGGCAATGTGAAACGCGAGTGTCCCATCAATCAGCAACTGTCCGACTACATCATCGAGTATGCGCAGGAACACCATGTGGCAACAGAGTCGGTTCCAGCGACGGATGCGCAGACTCCCGGCCGCGTTCTGGTCATCGAGATCACCGACGCGGTCTCGCGCGGCAACCCGTTCATCGGTCATCGCAAGTCGACCAGCGTGCGCGGAACCCTGTACCAGGACGGCGCGAAGGTCGCAGCTTTTCGCGGCGAGCGTGACTCGATGGGCGGCGCATTCGCCGGCTTCAAGGGGTCGTGTTCGGTGCTCGGTCGCACCGTAAAAGCGTTGGGCAGTGATATTGCGACGTGGCTCGCCAAACCGGTCGACGACGCCCAGCTTGGGGACCTGGAGTAATCCGGCGGACCATCCGCTTCGTTCAGGGACTCTGCAACTTCAAAGCCAGCGACGCCCGACTGCGCGTCGCTGGCGAGGAAGGATCAGCCGAGCATCTTGAGCACCGCGTGCGCGGCCGGTTCCGACGAAGCGGGATTCTGTCCGGTGATCAGGAAGCCGTCGGTGACGACGTACGGCTGAAAGTCGCCGGCCTTGCTGTAAAGGCCACCGTTCTGCTTGAGCATGTTCTCGACCAGGAACGGCACCACCTCCGTGAGGCCAACGGCGTCTTCTTCGGTGTTGGTGAAGCCGGTGACCGACTTTCCTTTCACCAGCGAACCGCCATCGGCGGACTTCACGTGTCGCAGTACACCCGGCGCATGGCAGACCGCAGCGAACGGCTTGCCGGCCGCCAAAGTGGATTCGATGAGGGCAATCGAGGTTGCGTCCTGCGCCAGATCCCACAACGGGCCGTGGCCGCCCGGGTAAAACACCGCGTCGAAATCTTCGGTGGCGACGTCATCGAGTTTTCGCGTGTTCGCCAGTGCCGCCTGCGCAGATGGATCCTTCTTGAAACGGCGGGTGGCATCCGTTTGCGCCGATGCATCGTCGCTCTTCGGATCGAGCGGCGGTTGACCGCCCCGCGGCGACGCGAGTGTCACATCCGCGCCGGCATCCTTGAACACATAGTACGGCGCGGCGAACTCTTCAAGCCAAAAGCCGGTTTTCTTGCCCGTTTCACCGAGCTTGTCGTGAGAAGTCAGCACCATGAGAATCTTCATGCGGTTTTCCAATTGAACGTGGCAGCAGCGCCGGATTGCGCGCGCCTGTCCAGACAACGTGGGGGCGCTGGCGCGATGCCCAAGCGTTGGTCTGGATGGAGCTGGCGGCCGGAGCCGCCTTGCACATGCCGCGTTCATGGGCCATCCACGGCGGGCGGCGCCTGAAACCCCAGATCGATTGCGCATTGCATGACGCACAGGGCACTTGCCGCGAGATGAAACGCCCACACCTCGTAACCCGCGATCCAGTTGCCTTTGCCCTCTTTCAAGGACCCCGTCATGACAACCAAAGCCTACGGCGCGCACGCCGCGGACAAACCCCTGGAGCCCCTCGACGTCGAGCGCCGCAATCCGGGCCCGCATGATGTGCAGATCGACATCGCGTACTGCGGTGTGTGCCATTCGGACCTGCATACGGTGCGATCGGAATGGGGTGGCACACAGTTTCCGTGTGTTCCTGGACACGAAATCGTCGGTCACGTCAGTGCCGTCGGCAGCGACGTGAGCGGATTCAAGGTCGGCGATACGGTCGGGGTCGGATGTCTCGTCGGCAGCTGCCAGCATTGCGCGTCGTGCGACGAGGGACTGGAACAGTACTGCGAGAACGGCTTCGTCGGGACCTACAACGGTGCGACGAAGGATGCGCCGGGACACACGTTGGGTGGTTATTCGCAGCGCATCGTGGTCGACGACAAGTTCGTGTTGAAGATCCGCCATCCCGAGGCGCAGCTGGCCGCGGTCGCACCGCTCCTGTGCGCGGGCATCACCACGTATTCGCCGCTGCGCCACTGGAACGCAGGCCCGGGCAAGAAGGTGGGTGTGGTCGGAATCGGCGGGCTGGGTCACATGGGCGTGAAGATTGCTCACGCGATGGGCGCGCACGTGGTGGCATTCACCACCTCCGACGCCAAGCGTCAGGATGCGCTGGATCTCGGTGCGAATGAAGTGGTGGTGTCGCGCAACGAGAGCGAAATGAAAGCGCACGCAGCAAGCTTTGATTTGATTCTCAACACGGTGGCCGCCAGTCACTCGCTCGATGCGTATTCGAGCCTGCTCAAACGCGACGGCACGCTGGTGTTGATCGGTGTCCCTGAGCACCCGCATCCGTCACCGAATGTCGGCAACCTGATCTTCAAGCGTCGCGCGATTTCCGGATCGCTCATCGGAGGTCTCGCTGAAACACAGGAGATGCTCGATTTCTGTGCGGAGAAAGGCATCGTCGCCGACATCGAGATGATCTCGGCGCAGCAGATCGACGAAGCCTACGATCGCATGGTCAAGAGCGACGTGAAATATCGCTTCGTGATCGACAACGCGACCCTTGGCAAGGCCGTCGCTGCGTAGGGTCGAGGGTCACGAGTGGTCTTCACACGATGCGCGGTGTGTCGTCCAATGCGTTCGCTTCGCCTGCAGGCGAAGCGGGCGCGATGGCTGCCGGTTCGCCACGTGCCATGCTCGGGAATACGTCATCGCGTCGAACCCACGCGTGGTACAGCGCAGCAGCGAGATGCATCAACACGGTAGCGAACAGCAGCAGCGCCAACCAGGTGTGTGCACCACGCAGCCCGGCGTAGACGGTTGCGTTGTGCGGGGCGATTGGCGGCAGAGCGAATCCCTTGAACATCGTCACCGGATAACCGCCCGCGGACATCATCGACCAGCCGATCAGCGGCATCGCGAACATCAGCGCATACAGCAGCCAGTGTGATGCCTTGGCCGCAAGCACCTGCACGGCGGGCAGGTCTGCGGGCAACGGCGGTGGAGGATGGCGAAAGCGGTTGATGCCGCGCACGATGACGAGCAGCAGGATCGCGATTCCGATTGGCCGATGCAGACTCACGAGGCTGGGGCGCAAGCTCATGGAAGCGACCATTCCAACGCCGACGAACAGCATCGTGACAATCAGCAACGCCATGCTCCAGTGCAGGACGCGCGCGGTGAGATTGAAGTGCCGCGGAGCGCTCGTGGACAGCGCTTGCGTCGATGGGGGGAAAGCGCTCATCGCGTGGCCTCCCTTGGCGGCGTCTTGCCGGTCGCCGCACCCGCGTCGCCGCCGGCGATATCGTGTTCGCGACGATTGAACGACACCGAATAGACGGCCGAACGCGCGGCGAGGATCGGGTCGTCCGATCCCTCCACGCCGCGCGGCAGGATCAGCGGGTCGTAGTTGATGTCGCGACAGGCGCCGGTCGTCTGCGGCGTGCTGTTTTCGATCACCACGGTGCCGACCGTGACGTGCTGGCGATCTTCGGGCCACTGTTGCGATGGGTCGATCACCGGATCGCCCTCTGCGGCGAGCGTGACCACCATGTCCCAGCGCAGCGGTCCGTTCGCCAGACGCGTGCGAAGATCCTCGTCGAGAAAGTTGCCGTCGGCAGCCTTGCGCTGCTCAGGCGTCATCGCGGCAAACGCCGCTTGCGGGATCATCGACCAGCGCACGTTGCGCGCTCTGCCGTTGCTGTCGATGAAGCGGAACGCATCGACGCCGTTGTACGCGGTGTTGGCCCAACTGGTCGACCAGGGTGTGTCCTTCGCCCATGCCGCAAAGCGCGCAAATTCCGGATGCGCAGCGGCGAACGAGGTCAGCTTTGCCGGATCGGGCTTGCCGGTCGCGGGATCCGGTGCGTTCGCGACCGTCTGCTCGTAAAAGCCATCCGCCGACGACACCCCGAAGAACGGAAAGCTGTTCATCGCCATGCGCCACTGCTGGCCGTCATCGCTGTTCAATTCCAGCGCCATGCTGCGAACACGGGCATTGCCGTCGAGGCCATACGGCGAACCGCCGCCGACCGAAAGGCGTCCGACGAACGGCGTGTGTACTGGTGCGAACATGCGCGCCGTGGAGAAGGTCGCACCTTGTCCATTGCCTTCGAAATAGCCCGTGACGCAGACGCCCTTCGCATGCGCGCGCCTGAATCCGCTGTAGACCTCTCCGTTCCCGGCCTCGATCGCGTTGGTAAACCGCTGCGGCGTGAGCCGCCGTGGCGTCAGCCATCCGGCAATCCATGCGAACGCGAGCGCAATTGTCCCCACGATGAGCGCAATTGCGAGCAGCGCAACCCACGGCCGTTGAAGGACTGACGAAGGAGGAGTCGGTTCGAGGTCGGGCATTGCGCATCCGGATCGGGAGTGTTTCGAGCAGTGTGTCATTCGCCGGTCAGACCGTGAACCGGATGAAGTTGGAGCCAGGAGCAATGCAGGTGTCGTTCCGGGAGCAGACCGATGGGTCCTTGCCTCCTTCAGGACCGGACACGCTCGCCGATTCTGTCATCTGCCGCGGGGGACTTGCGACCAGGATCCGTCCAGCCGTCTCGGCGTGACATCGCCGCCAACCTCCACGCCCAGGATTGCTGACGTCCGGACGCGATTGCGCGATTGGGGTCGCGACGACGGGATTCGCGCGCGGATGGGTATTGGGTTGACCGTGATGTGGGCGTCGATCGCCAATTGCACACCGATCCCGGCGTGCAATCGTGCAGGCGCGCACTCTCTGGTGTGATCTTCATTCTGCAGAAATGTCCGCGGTTCAAGAAGGCGTTTTCTGACAAGACGAGCCATCACGATGCTGGAACCATCGATGTTGCAGCACGTTGCCTTGCGTCAATCCAGCGTCTCCCGTTGTCACCCGGCGGACGGGCAAGTCACCGATTCCATCGCCGTCGCCGACGACGAATGACACGCGCAGCACCGCTGCAGCGACGAGCAGATGGGTTCGACCCCCTCCACCACGTCTCGCTGCGATTCCCTTGTCCAACTACAGGAAAAAGACCATGAAACTTTTCGTCAAACGCTTCGCCATCCCTTCGGCTGCATGGCTCGTCGCGGGCGTCCTCGCTCTGGCGATGCCGCTGGTCGGCGCGGCGCCGAACAAGCAGAGCGCGAAGCCCACCATCGTGCTCGTGCATGGCGCCTTCGCAGATTCCTCCAGCTGGAACAGTGTCATCCGGCGCCTGCATGACAAGGGCTACACCGTGATCGCAGCGGCCAATGCGCTTCGCGGCGTCAAAAGCGACGCGTCGGCAGTCGCCAGTGTGGTGAAGTCCATCCAAGGGCCGGTTGTGCTCGTCGGTCATTCGTACGGTGGCTCGGTGATCAGCCAGGCGGCGACCGGTCAGGACAACGTGAAGGCGCTGGTGTACGTCGCGGCGTTTGCGCCGGACGTCGGCGAAAGCGCGGCTGAACTGTCCGGTCGTTTCCCTGGCAGCTCGCTCGGACCTGCCTTGGCCCCGCCGGTGCCGCTGGCCGACGGCGGCAGCGATCTCTACATCGAGGAGGCCAAGTTCCACGCGCAGTTCGCTGCGGATGTACCTGCTGCGGACGCATTGCTGATGGCTGTCGGTCAGCGCCCGGTGACCGACGCGGCACTCAATGAGGCGAGCACTTCGGCGCCGTGGAAGACCATTCCGTCGTGGTTTGTTTACGGCACCGCGGACCTCAACATTCCGGCCGCGGCACACGCGTTCATGGCCAAGCGCGCGCAGTCGCGCAAGACCGTGACGATCAAGGGCGCATCGCACGTCGTGATGATCTCGCATCCGGCTGACGTGGCTGCGCTGATCGAATTGGCGGCGGACGGGACGTAAGCGGTTCGGTGGGGCGCTTCCACTGGATCGCGCCCCTGCCGACGCATCAATGAACTCGACGCTGCAAGACGAAGGCGCACACGCAAAAACGCCGGCACGAGGCCGGCGTTTTTGCAGAGACACATTTGCGTGGTGGAGCGGATGGGGATCGAACCCACGACCTTCGCATTGCGAACGCGACGCTCTCCCAGCTGAGCTACCGCCCCACGTAAAACATTCGCCCGGCAGACAAGCCGGGCGGGGCGCGAATGATAGCGCGCGGGGTGGGGAACGCCAAGTCCGGGCGGCCGACCGGGCGACCAGCGCTCCCAATGGCGCTGGGCGGTTGCTTCATGACGCTGCTTGATCCGCGCGTCAGCGCTCGTGCAACCGATCTCGTAGTGCGACGTAGTCCGCCGCCATCGGCTCGCTGATCGCCGGACGTTCGAGCAATGTTGAGAGAGCAGGCGGCACGTCGACCTTTGCGCCGATCAACGGTTCGATCACCGTGTCGAACTTGGCCGGGTGTGCGGTCGCGACGACATCCCATGCACGGTCGTCGCCTTGCGCGCGCCGATGCTCGAGAACCTGCACGGCTGTCGCGGTATGCGGGCAGACCAGATGTCCGTAGCGCTCGACGCTGATGCGGATCACCTCGCGGATCTGTGCGTCGTCGACAGCTTCCGCGCGCAGCGTCGCGCGCAACACGTCGTCTCCCGGAAACAGCCAGCGCAATCGTTCGAAGTTGCTCGGTGCTCCGACGTCCATTGCATTGGCGAGCGTCGCGAGACTCGCGCGTGGCATGTAGTCGGCGCCGTCGAAAAAATCGGGAAGAACGCGGTTTGCATTGGTAGCGAGCAGCACGTTGCCGATCGGCAGTCCGCACGCGCGCGCGAGCAGTGCGCCCATCGCGTTGCCGAGGTTGCCTGTGGGGATCGCAAAGTTGAGCGTCTCGCCGTTCGTGCGCCAATGCGCCAGCGCGGAGTACGCGTAGTAGGTCATCTGCGGCAGCAGGCGGCCGAGGCTGATGCTGTTGGCCGAGGTGAGCGGAACAGCGGTCTTGAGTGCCTCGTCGTTGAGCGCCTGCTTCACCATCGTCTGGCAATCGTCGAACGAGCCTGCAACGCGCAATGCGGTGACGTTGTCTCCAAAGCAACCGAGCTGGTGCGCCTGACGCGGTGAGACTCGACCATCCGGGTAGAGAATCACGACGCGAAAGCCGGGGCGTCGATGGAACGCGGCTGCAACGGCGGCGCCGGTATCGCCTGAGGTTGCGACCAATACCGTGAGTGTGGCGACGTCCGGCGCGCGCAGGCGCGCGAGGCATGCTGCGAGAAAGCGCGCGCCGACATCCTTGAACGCGGCAGTCGGGCCGTGGAAGAGTTCAAGCAGCGAGGTGCGAGGAGCGATGGCAACCCGCGGCACCGGAAAATCAAGTGCTTCGCGACAGATCGCCTGCAAATGCGACGCCAGTGCATCGCCCTCGAAGAACGGCTGCAGCAGACGGCTTGCAACCTCGGCAAGCGTCTCATCGCCGTCGAAATCGGCCGGTGTGAATCGCGGCAACGTGTGAGGCACATACAAGCCGCCATCCGGGGCAAGGCCGGCCGCGAGTGCGTTGCCGAGACCCACCGGCGGTGCGTTGCGGCGCGTGCTCACATACATGCGACAACCTCCGCCGCGGGGCCGGCGACCGGTGAGACCCAGGTGTCGCATTCGATGCGCGCCTTGGCGAATGCGCCACGCATCCGCAGCGCGACATTTTCCGCCTGCTCCTTGCCCGAACACCATGCGAACACGCTGGGGCCTGCGCCGGAAATGCTCGCGCCAAGCGCGCGACCCGCCAGCGCCGATTCCTTCACTGCGGCGAAACCGTCGATCAACGATGCGCGGCGCGGTTCGACCAGCACGTCCTCGAGTCCTGCGCGGATCAGGTTGAAATCATTCTGGAAGCAGCCTGCGAGCACCAGCGCCAGATTTGCGCTCTGCGGGACGAATTCGCGCAATTCGTAATGGCCCGCGAGTGCCGCGCGCGCGTCGCGAGTTTCAAGCACCGCGTGTGGATGCACCAGAGCGCAGTAGAGATCGGGCGGCACCGGAATACTCACGAGGCGATCCTTCGTAGCCAGCACGAGGCCGCCCAGCAGCATCGCTCCGACGTTGTCGCCATGCAATCCGCCACTCGCGACCGCTTCGCCTTCGAGCGCAAACGGATACAGTTCCTCGCGACTGAGTGGCACGTCGAGCAACGCATTTGCAGCAACGAGTGCGGCGACAGCCGACGCGGCCGAGCCGCCCATGCCGGAGCCGAACGGGATGCCCTTGTCGATTTCGATTTCGAAACCGAACGGCAGCATCAATGCGGTGCGCATCGCGATCAGCGCCGCACCGGCGGTGTTGCGTTTCGCCTCGATCGGCAACAGGCACATGCCGCCGCGGATTTCGGCGATGCGAACCTGCGGCTCGCCGATCCGACGCACGGTCACGCGATCGCCTGGGCCCTTGATCGAATGGCCGAGAATGTCGAAACCGACAGCGACGTTGCCAATGCTGGCGGGGGCGAACGCGGTTGCCTGCGTGCTCACGGGATGCGTGTCCTTCTCATGGTGACCAGTGTCACGACCGAAAGGCGCGCCATCACAGTCGCGCACCGAGCGCGGCCGCGACACGCAGCAGATCGGCAAACACACCGGCAGCGGTGACTTCCGGGCCCGCACCTGGCCCTTGCACAACGAGCGGGTTGTCGCGATAACGTCGCGTCGTGAATTGCACGATGTTGTCGGTCAGGCGCAGGTGCGCGAAGCCGTGGTCGTCCGGCAGCTCTACCAGCCCGACCTGTGCGTGGCCTTCGCGATCGAGTTTTGCGACATAGCGCAATACATGGCCGTGAGACTTTGCTGCCGCATGACGTGACGCCATCGCATCATCGAGTTCGCCGACGCGTTGCATGAACTCCGCAGTCGGGAGCGCGCGCAGCGACTCCGGTACCAGGCTTTGCACGACGACGTCGCCGAGCTCGAGTTCGACGCCTGCTTCGCGCGCGAGGATCACCAGTTTGCGCGCGACGTCGGTGCCGGAGAGGTCATCGCGCGGATCCGGTTCGGTATAACCCAGATCGTGTGCCTCACGCACGAGATCGGAAAATGGCAGCAGACCGTCGTAGCGATTGAACAGCCACGCAAGCGTGCCGGAGAATATGCCGTCGACCGCGAACATTTCATCACCGGTGTCGAGCAGGTCACGCAGCGTCGAGATCACCGGCAATCCAGCGCCCACAGTCGCTTCGTAGCGAAAGCGTGCTCCACCCGCGGTGGCGGCGCGGATTGCGTGCCAGCGTGCAGACGGGCCGGCACCGGCCTGTTTGTTCGGGGTGACGATGTGGATGCCGGCAGCGAGCCATCCGGCGTAGCGCTCGGCCACCGCATCGCTTGCACTGCAGTCGATGATGATCGCATGCGGCAGGTGTTCGACCTGGACATGGCGCGCGAATGCATCGAGGTCGATGTCGCGCGTCTGCGCGGATTTCCAGTTGCTCGCATCCGCCGCTTCACCGAGCCACATCGTGCGACTCGATGCGACGGCGCGCAGGCGCAGGTCGAGCTGGATGTCTTCGAGCAGCCGCAGGCGCGCTGTTTCGATCATCTGCAGTAGCGAGGCGCCGACGTTTCCAGGCCCGATCAGGCCGATCGACACCGTCTGCGGAGAGAGCCAGAACGCGGCGTGCACCGAGCGCAGCGCGCGCGCTGCGTCGGCACTCGCGATCGCCACCGAGATGTTGCGTTCGGACGCCCCCTGCGCGATGGCGCGGATGTTCACGTGGGTGCGCGCCAGCGCGCCAAACAGACGCGCGGCGACGCCCGGGGTGCCGGCCATGCCGTCGCCAACCACGGCCAGTACGCTGATGCCTCCGGCAACCCCGACGCTGTGGATTTCCGCACGCGCGAGTTCGGAGGAGAAGGCGCGACGCAGCGCGAATTCCGCCGTGGCCGCATCGGATTCGCGCACGACGCAGCAGATCGAATGCTCGGACGATCCCTGCGAAATCATCACCACCGAGACAGACGCCGAATGGAGTGCGCCGAATGCGCGTTCGGCTGTTCCGGGAACCCCGATCATGCCCGCACCCTCAAGCGTGATCACCGCCAGATCGCGCACTGCGCTGATGCCCTTGACCGGCGGCGAGATGGCGGCAGACGCGTCGTCGTTGCCGATGCGGGTTCCGGGATGATCGGGGTTGAAGGTATTGCGGATGCGAACGGGCATGCCGCGGGCAATCACCGGCGTCAATGTTTGCGGATGGATCACCTTGGCGCCAAAGTACGCCAGTTCGCAGGCTTCGTCGTAACTGAGCGACGCGAGCGGAATCGCATCGGGCACGAGACGCGGGTCGGCCGACAGCACGCCATCGGTATCGCCCCACAAGGTCAGTTCGGATGCGTTGGCGAGGCTTGCGAAAATCGCGGCGGAGTAGTCGCTGCCGTTGCGACCGAGCACCGTCGCACGTCCACTCGCGGTGCGCGCGACGAATCCGGTCACGACGAGCCATGCGTTCGTGTGGCGCGTGCGCCAGTTGGCAAGCCGTGCGGCGCTGTCGTTCCAGTCGATGATGGCGCCGAGCTCGCCGTGACTGACGACGAGCACGTCGCGCGCATCGAGACAGGCGCAATCGATGCCTTGATGCGTGAGGAAATCGGCGAGCATGCGTGCGGACCACACCTCGCCGAGCCCCTGGATCGATTCGAGCGCTTCGTGATTGGGTGTGCCCAGTACCTCGAGCGCATTGAGGAGATTGGCCAGTTGCACGAATCCCTGTTCGAGCCAGTCGGCCGTCTTCGCCACTTTGGCGTCGAGCAGGTCGTGCGCGGCAATCAGGTGGCGATCGCGCAGCGTTTGCCAGTTGGCTTTCCACACCGGATCGCGGCGGACTGCGGCGTCGGCAAGGGCGATCAACGCATCGGTGGTTGCACGCATGGCCGACACGATGGCCATCTGTCGCGCACCGGGCTGCTCGCGCAGGATCGCAGCGACACGCCGGAAGCAGCCGGCATCGGCGAGGCTCGATCCGCCAAACTTGTGGGTGGCGAACCCATCGGGATGAGGCGCTTGCGCATCGGCGTGCGCTGCGGAACGGATGTCGGACATCGGATTCGGCCCCTGGTGGAGGCCCCGTTTGCGGGAGGAGCGATGCAGCCGCCAACGCGTTCCCTTGCGAGGTCGGGGCCGTTGCTGGATTGGATCAATCTCGCGCAGGCACCCGGACGACGATCGTCGTCATCGTCGTCATCGACGTGTGGCGGTTGTGGCGAGCGTTCATGCTCCGAGTGTGCCTGCAGGGGCGGGGAGGTTGTCAAGCGAACGCTGTTCGGCGCGGTCGGTCAGTCCGGCAGCAATGCCACCAGTTCGTCGTGCAGCACCGCACGCCGCCAGCCGTCGAGCGCCGCCGGCCAGCGACGCGTTGCGAGCAGCGATTCGAGATGGCGCCGCGCACACAGCAGCCCTTCGGGCAGATCCAGCGCAAGCGCGCGCGCAGCAACGATGTCCTTCATCGCACTGATCGTCGACTTCTCACGCGATGTCGGGACTCGCGGGATCGGCGCGAACTGGAGTTCGGCATCGGACATCGGTGCTGCGAGGACATCGAACAGTTCGTTGCGCTGCGCGCCGCGCAGCGCACGTTGGCCCTTGCAGCGGTCGGCAAGTTCCTCCGCGGTTTTCGGCGGTCGTGCCGACAGATCAAGCGCGTGCGCATCGTCGAGCAGCCACGAGCGGGGACGATTGATCGCACGCGCCGTCAGGTCGCGCCAGATCAGCACGCGGCGCAACAGTCCCTGCGTTTCGAGGGGCCAGTCGGCGGCGCCGCGCATGCCGGTCTGCGGATCCGGATCGGGTTCGCGCATGCGTGCCTTGTCGAGCAGACGCACGCAATCCTCCTCCAGCCACGCGCCATAGCCGCGCTGGGCGACACGGTCCGACAAACGCGCGTGCAGGGCAGGCAGGTGAACGACGTCCTGTGCTGCGTATTCGAGCTGCTCGGCACTGAGCGGGCGGCGCAGCCAGTCCGAGCGCGTCTCCGCCTTGGGCACGTCGATGCCGACCAGTTCGCGCACGAGCTTCTGGTACCCGAGTCCAGCCCCAAGGCCCGCGAACGACGCGGCAATCTGTGTGTCGAAGAGGCGCGCGATCGAGCAGGACCAGGTTGCAAATGCTTCGAGGTCTTCGCTCGCGCTGTGCATCACGCAGGTGCGATCGGGATCTCCCAACACGGTGGCCAGTGCTGCCGGCTCGACGTCGGCGGTCGGGTCGATCAGAGCGATGCGTCCGCCGATTTCGATCTGCACCAGCGCCAGTTTCGGCAGGAACGTGTCGATGCGCATGAACTCGGTATCGACCCCGATGGTCGCCGGTGCATCGTCCAGCAGGCTGCGCAGCGCATCGCTGCGTTCAATCCAGTCGGCCAAGAGGTGGTCCTTCTCGCTGAACATCAAGGGAGGTTGTGGCGGTCGCGCTTCAATAAGCGGCGCAGACCGTCGATAATCGAAACACGATGCCCGGTCCCGAAGTCGCACGCAAGCAGCACACCCTCGGCGGCGCCGCCGGCATCGCGTTGCTGGCGTTCGCACTGGCGTACCGGCTTTTTCCCTCCGCTTTGCACATCGAGCCGTCACGCGAACCGGCCTCCATGGCCGGTAATCCCGGGTCGCAGGCGACAACCCCTGCGATGACCTGGTCGGCTGTGAAAGCGCCGAAACCGCAAACGGTGCCTGCCACGGGAGTGGTTTCTGCAGAAGAAGGCACATCGTTGGCCGACGCGATCCGGATGGGTCCTCCGGTGGCAACGACCAAGGTGGTTGCCGCATTGCTGAAAAAGGCGCGCATGGCCGAAGAACGCGGTGCGCTGTTCGAACCAAAGAACGGCAACGCGATTGCTCTCTACCGCGAGGTGCTCGACGCGGCGCCCGACAATGTCGACGCGCAGACGGGTCTGGAACGCATCGGTGGTGCGTTGCGCGACTGGACAATCGCCGCGACGGAGCGGGGCGACGAGGAATCCGCACAGCGATTCCTGGGCGCCTATGCCGAGTTGCCGCACTCGGCGGAGGAACTCGATGCCGTGCGTGCGCGGACCACCATGCTGCACCAGATCCTGCCGATGCTCACCGCGGCCGCTGCCGAGATGAAGTCCGGACATGCCATCGAGCCACTCGACGGCAGTGCGCTGTCGATTTACCGGAGCATCCTCGCGCGCGATCCGGGAAACCGACTTGCCGACGCAGGGCTGGCATCGATCGAACGCGGATTCCTGGAGACCGCGCTCGGTTCGGCCGCGCAGGACGATTTCGCGGGGGCCGATACGATCCTCGCCAAAGCGTCGGCAATCCGGCCCGGCTCGCCTGTTCTGCTCGAAACGCGTGCGCGCATCGAGGGTATCCGCCAACAGCGCGCAGAAACGGTGTTGTCGCAGGCGCGATCCGCACTCGACTCGGGCAACGCGGATCTGGCCGAGCTGCTCGCGAACAAGGCGCAGTCGGTCAGTCCCGATCTTGCCGGACTCGATGCCTTCAACCTGCGCATCCGCAACGCGCGCCTGTACGCGAGTTTCACCCCGGGGCAGGTTCTGCGCGATGCATTTCTCGACATCGCGGGCAGCGCGCCGCCCGTGGTGGTCCTGCCGACCGGCGATTTCGTGATGGGTTCCTCTGCCGACGAAACCGGTCATCTGGACAACGAGGAACCGCAGCGGCGCGTGCGCATCGATGTCGGGTTTGCGCTCGGTCAGGACGAAGTCACCGTGGCGCAGTTCCGCGAGTTCGCGCGCGCGACCAGCTACGTCAGCGATGCGGAAAAGCTCGGTGGCAGTTCGGTCTACGAGGAATCCACGGGGCGCATCGTGGAGCGCCGTGGCGCAACGTGGCAAAGCGACTACAGCGGCGAACGCGCGGGCGACGCGCTGCCCGTCATCAACGTGTCGTGGCGCGACGCAACGGCGTATCTCGCGTGGCTCTCGGCGCGCACCGGCAAGCACTATCGCCTGGCGAGCGAAACCGAGTTCGAGTATGCGCTGCGCTCAGGATCGACCACGCGCTATCCGTGGGGTGACGGCGATCCGGATCGGATCTACGCCAACCTCACGGGCGAGGGCGATCGTTCGCCATCGCGCCGCAGCTGGACCAACGCGTTCCCACACTACAGCGACGGGTACTGGGGACCGGCGCCGATCGGCAAGTTCCCGGCCGACAAATTCGGGCTGCACGACATGGAAGGCAACGTGTCGGAGTGGGTTGAAGACTGCTGGCACGACAACTACGTGCGTGCACCGCGCGACAGCGCAGCGTGGGTGAACCCGGGCTGTGAGCGACGCGTGGTGCGCGGCGGCTCGTGGGGCAGCGATCCCGATCAGGTGCGATCCGCGTTTCGCACCGCTGCGCGCACCGACATGCGCAGCGCGCGCGTCGGCTTTCGTGTGGCGCGCGACCTCTAGCGGCTGCCACTCATGCGGTGGTGTGGCGCCGTTCCACATCCTTGAGCGTGACCATCTTCTGCGCTGCTTCATCCCACAACACCAGCCGAATGCAAGCGAGGCTCTGGCGCAAGGTCAGCCGACCGATCTCGCGCAGCGGAGGATGGTCGCGCAACACGGTTTGCAAGCGGTAATACGGAATCTGGCTTGACAGATGGTGCACGTGATGCACGCCGATGTTCGCGGTGAACCAGCGCAGCACCGGCGGAAGATCGTAGTGCGAACTGCCGTGCAGGGCGGCGTGCCGCGCGTTCCAGCCCTCATGCTCCGCCCAGTAGGTCTTCTCGAACTGGTGCTGCACGTAGAACAGCCAGACGCCAACAGCCGCACCGACCATCACGATCGGCACGTGCACGAGCAGGAACACCTTGAGTCCGACCAGTGCGCTCATCAACGCGCCCGCGGCAATCACGCCCGCGGTGGTCCCCATCGTGCTCACCCACGGCAGCCAGCCGTTGCGCATCGCGCCAAACGGCAAGCGGTTCTGCAGCACGAACAGATAAAAGGGACCCACGCCAAACATCACCAGCGGATGGCGGTAGAAGCGATAGCCACGTTGGCCCTTTGGGGTTCGCGCGAGGTATTCGGCAACCGTCAGTGTGTCGACGTCGCCGATGCCGCGGCGACCGAGATGTCCCGACGTCGCGTGATGGATCGCATGGTTGTCGCGCCAGTAGTCGTACGGCGTGATCGTGATGATGCTGAGTGCGCGGCCGAGCCAGTCGTTGGCGCTGCGGCTGGGCAGGAACGCGCGATGACCGCAATCGTGCTGGATCAGGAACAGCCGTACCAGCAGGCCCGCCGCAGGAAGCAGCACGAGAAAATACAGCACGGCGTGGCCGTGAGTGACCGCGAACCACATTGCATACCAGGCAACCACGAACGGGATCAGAGTGATCGCGAGTTCGAGAGCGCCACGCTGCCAGGTTGCAGTGCGGTAGTCGATCAGTTTGACCGCCCAGCCATTGGACGCTGTTGCGTCGATTCCTGCCATGCCATGTCCTCGAAGGGTGATGAAAGCGATCAAGCGAAAACGCCGGCTTCATCGGGCTGGCACAAACCACACTCAGGGTCGCGCGAGACGTAACTGCAAAGCGGAGTTCAGGCGAAGATCACCGCGCCAATCATAGGGCAATGAAGGGCGCTGCGGGATGCGCGTTGCGCAAAATGCATGGAGGACGTCCGATGGCCCGCGAAAGGAAGCAGTTTTCAGCAGTGCAATGCGGTTCCGCGCCCGCGCGCGCGGATTGTCGTTGCAGGCACCACTGACCAATGCGCTCCCTGCGGTGCGTGACGTGCGTGTTACGGAATCGTCGCGCCGGTTCGCACGGAATGATCGGCCGCGTGATGCGTGATCCGCGATGTGCGCCGGAAGCGCGGCTCAGCCACCCTTGCGATGGCTGATGCGAATCACATCGCCGACCGCGCCGACGACGGCCGTCGGTTGATCCTGCTGAATGAAGTGCGACGACTTGGACACGAGGCGACGTTCGCCTCGTGTCGACGTCGCCACGATCGCCGCGTGTGTCGACGTACGCGCTTCTTCGAGTACCTTGCGTTCATGCGCAGGTTGCAGAGCGAAGGTCCCGTCGGCGGTGAGGACGATCAGTGGCGTGTCGCCGAGCGGAGTGCCGGCGGGCAATGCCTGCCTTGACAGCTCCAAATCGCCCATCAGTTCGCCCGACGTTGCATCCCAGAAGCCGACGTGTAACTTGTAGCGGCGGATCGATGCGCTCAAAGCCGCCGGAAGGTGTGGATCGTCCGGCGCGATGCACGAGGCGAGCGGCGCAGTCGTCGCCGGTAGCCGGCCCTTCCGGGCTGCCGAACCGCATTGCACAGCGAATGCGGAAACCTGCCCGATCGCCTGTGCGTTTTCCTTGACGGACTGGGGTGCGACCGCCGCGAGATTCATCGGCGAGGGATCAAGCAGGACGATGCCAGCGAGATCTGACCGATGATCGCGGGCATATGCACGTGCGATCGCGGTGCCCCAGGAATGCGCGACAAGCACCAGCGGAGTCTCGATCGGCGCGGCCACGACGAGTGCGCGAAGATCCGCGGCCTCTGCCGCGAGATCGCGTGGTACCGGTCCGCCCTCACTGAATCCAAATCCCGCCCGATCGTACGCGCATACCTTGTTCGTTCGCGCCAACATCGGCTGCACAGTTGCCCAAGTCCGCGAAGTCATTCCGAGACCGGCTTCGAGCAAGATTGTGGGCGAGCCCGCCCCGGTGCAGCGCAGGTTGAGATGGCGACCGCCACCAATGTCGACGAGCGTTCCGGGCTCCGCGTAGGAGAGCAGGTCGACGGTTGGCTGCGCGGCGCTCGCGACCGATTGCAGGAGTGCGCCCGCGAGCGCGATGGTGGCCCACCGACAAAGGCGCGTGTACGGGGACGGCATGGCACCATTCTCCACGGGCGGCAGCTCACGATAACAAGCGCACCAAAGCACGCACAAGACGCAGCGTAGGAAGGATGCGAAGAACGCCGCACCGACGTTCAGACGTGATTGCGTACTCTCGTCTGCAGGTCGAGACTGCGATCTCCAGCGGAGTCACCCATGAGCATCAAACGTCCCGACGGCATCGACGAATACGACGCACCGGCTGGCGGTTGGGGTGCGACGAAGGCCCTCGCCGAAGCACTCGCCGGACAGCAGAATGTCGTCAACAATCTGAAGGCACTTTCGAAGCAGAACCAGCCGGGTGGGTTCGACTGCCCCGGCTGCGCATGGCCCGATCCAAAAAGCACATCGTCGTTTGAATTCTGCGAGAACGGTGCGAAGGCGGTGACATGGGAGGCGACTGCAAAGCGCGTCGGCCCCGGGTTCTTCGCAGCGCATCGTGTGTCCGAGCTGTGGCAGCAACCCGATCACTGGCTTGAAGGGCAGGGGCGAGTGACGCATCCGTTGCGCTACAACCAAGACTCGGATCATTACGAAGAGGTGAGCTGGGACGACGCGTTTGCCGACATCGGCCGCCAACTCGGCGAGCTCGATCATCCGGACCAGGCGGAGTTCTACACCTCGGGACGCACGTCCAATGAGGCGGCGTTCCTGTATCAGTTGTTCGCGCGCCACTTTGGAACGAACAACTTTCCCGATTGCTCGAACATGTGTCACGAGGCGACCTCGGTCGGGTTGCCCCGCTCGATCGGTGTCGGCAAGGCGACCGTCACGCTGGAGGATTTCGATCACGCCGATCTGATCCTGTCGATCGGGCACAACCCCG
>NZ_JBDSWZ010000031.1:0-4756 GCF_039926425.1 Dokdonella sp. | reverse complement strand
CCATCGTCTGCAGGCCATAGCAGATTCCGAGCAGCGGCACTCCCGCATCAAAGACCGCCTGCGGTGCTTTCGGCGCGCCCACCAGCGTGGTCGACTCCGGTCCGCCCGACAGAATGATGCCTTTCGCACCGAACGCGGCAATCGCAGCCGGATCGTGGTCCCACGCCCATATCTCGCAATAGACACCGATCTCGCGAATGCGACGTGCGATCAGCTGCGTGTATTGCGCGCCGAAATCGAGGATGAGGATGCGATGCTGATGAATACCGTCCACGGATTCAGAACTCCAGTGTTGCCGCGAGACGCTCGCGCATCTCGCCATATTCGGCGGTGTGCTCTCCGTGGTCGTCGAGCGAATCCTGCAGCACGAGCACGACCGATCGATTTGCGCGGGGAAGCACGAAAACTTCATTGCTGATCGTGCTCGACGCCAGTTTGAGCGTCGAAACGATGCCGTTCAACGCTCCCGCAGCCTTGGTGAGCAGCACGGCCTTTTGGCGTCGCGGATGCGTTTTCACGGCAAGTGCGTTCTCGATGCCATCCACAACCTCTTCCGGTGAGCGAACGGTTCCAACGCCATAGTCGAAAACCATGATGACGGCGCTGTTGCCGTCCAGCGTCCAGCTTGCCGGTGGCGCAGGATCGGTCTCCCACGGGAAATGCCGCGGGTAATCGAAACGGATCCCCGCCTCCGAAAAATGGCGCCACGGCAGCTCTGTGATCCGCAGAGTTTGCGGCTTGCCGTCAACAAACACCTGGATGTCGGAACCGGCAGACATGGTGTACGTTTTTCCGGCCAGATCCACCTGCAATTCCGTCCGCGGCTCGGCCGACGTCGCACCGCAGAGGTTCGGCGCCAGCAACACAATGACGATCAACCATGCGCGCACAAATCAGTCCAGCCGATAGTTCGGCGCTTCCTTGGTGATCGTCACGTCGTGCACATGCGATTCACGCACGCCCGCCGTGGTGATCTTCACGAACTGCGGCTTGCTTCGCATGTCGTCGATCGTCGCGCAGCCGACGTAGCCCATGGATGCACGCAGGCCGCCACCGAGCTGATGGACGATGCTGCGCAGCGGGCCGCGATACGGCACACGACCCTCGATGCCTTCGGGCACCAGCTTGTCGGTGTCCCCCTCGTCGTCCTGGAAATAACGGTCTTTCGACCCCTTCTCCATCGCGCCGAGTGATCCCATGCCACGATAACTCTTGTACGAGCGGCCCTGGTAGAGCTCGACCTCGCCGGGCGCTTCCTCCGTGCCGGCAAACATGCCGCCGATCATCACGCAGTCCGCGCCTGCGGCGATGGCTTTCGCGATGTCGCCGGAGTAGCGGATGCCACCGTCGGCGATGAGACCGATATCGCTTTCCTTGAGCGCCTCGGCAACCATGTTGATCGCCGTGATCTGCGGCACGCCGACGCCGGCGACGATGCGCGTCGTGCAGATGGATCCTGGCCCGACACCGACCTTGACTGCATCTACACCCGCGTCGACCAGCATGCGAGCGGCGTCGCCGGTGACGATGTTGCCGGCAATCAGCGCAATGTCGGGAAAGGTGCGGCGCACCCATCGCACGCGATCGATCACGCCTTGGGAGTGGCCGTGCGCGGTATCGACGATCAGCGCGTCGACGCCGGCCTCGATCAAGGCAGCAACGCGCTGCTCGGTATCACCGCCGACACCCACGGCGGCACCGACGCGCAAGCGCTCATGATCGTCCTTGCACGCGTTCGGATTGTCGCGCGCCTTCTGGATGTCCTTCACGGTGATCAGCCCGCGCAGCCGGAATGCGTCGTCGACGACCAGGACTTTCTCGATGCGGTGCTTGTGCAGCAGCGCGAGTACATCGTCTTCCGTCGCGCCTTCCTGCACGGTGACGAGGCGCTCCTTGCGGGTCATGATGTTCTTGACCGGATCTTCGGGCTTCTTCTCGAAACGCAGGTCGCGATTGGTGACGATGCCGACAAGCTGTTCGCCGTCGGTGACCGGCACGCCGGAGATGTTGTGCCGACGCGTGAGCTGGATGACTTCACGGATCGAGGTCTGCGGTCCGACGGTGATCGGATCGCGAATGACCCCCGCTTCGAACTTCTTCACCAGGCGCACTTCGGCCGCCTGGCGTTCAATGGTCATGTTCTTGTGGATGATGCCCATGCCGCCGCATTGGGCCATCGTGATCGCGAGTCGCGCTTCGGTGACGGTGTCCATCGCCGCAGAGACGATCGGAAGATTGAGGCGAATGGATCGGGTGAGGCGGGTGCCGAGATCGACGTCGCGGGGCAGAACCGCCGAGTGGGCCGGAACCAGCAGGACATCATCGAAGGTTAAAGCGTCGGAGAGTATGCGCATGCCCTATTTTACAGACTCATCGGTTTCGTCGCCAGCCAATTCGATCCGGAGAGCCTTGGCGGATCGCTGTCGACGAAGAGGCTGGCCCGTCAGCTTGCGGCAGTGTGGCCGGTTTGCAAGGTTGCCACATCGATCCAGTCGAACGCGCGCAACAGCTTCAGCCACGCATCGTCCAACGGCGCACGCAGATCGAGCGGTTCGCCCGACGCCGGATGACGCACGCGCAATCGCGATGCATGAAGCATCAATCGATGCACGCCGAAGTACTGGCGGATCAGCCGGTTGTGGTCGCCTCGTCCATGGCTGGTGTCACCCAGCAAATGATGCGAGAGATGATGGAAATGGCGACGGATCTGCCGGTAGCGACCGGTTTGCGGGCGCACATCGAGCAGCGCATAACGTTGCTGCGGATATTTGCCCTGGGCAATCGGAACTTCGATGGTCGCCAGCCGGCTCCAGCGCGTGAGTGCCGCTTTCGCCTCGCCGCGCAGACTCGAGCCGGACAGCGGATAGTCGATCTCGCCCTCCTCCGCCGGCCAGCCGCGCACCGCGGCGAGATAGTTCTTGCCCACACTGCGGTCCATCATCTGGCGGCCCAGTTCGGCGGCCATCGCGGCCGATCGCGCGACCAGCAACACTCCGCTGGTGGCGCGATCCAGTCGATGCACCGCGTGCAGCTTCCCATCAACCTGCAAGCGGAGCCGATCCATCACGTAGTCTTCGTCGGCGCCGACGAGATGGCTGCGATGCACGGCGATGCCGGCCGGCTTGTTGACCGCAACGACGTCGTCGTCAAGGTGGAGAAGAGTGAGCGGATTCAGAAGTGGCATCCGGCAATTGTAGGCCCGCCTGCGCGTTTCCTCGATTGTCCGCAACTTCAGTCGTAACGCGTTCGGATGACGAGGACGACACGGAGCGTCAGATAATGACGCATGGGTCGGGTGCGGTGTCCTCCCAGAGGTTCAATCGCGATAAAAGACGTCGAGCGGATGGCACACGTGGGCAGCGCTCACGCCGCCTGCAGTTCCTTGTGCAGAAATGCCTTGGCCGCGCGGGTGTCGCGTTTGATCGTGGGCTCCGAAACACCCAGCAACTCGGCGATCTGGCTCACTTCCAGGCCCGCAAAAAAACGCATCTCGACGACCTTCACCAAGCGGGGGTCAAGCAGTGCGAGCTTTTTCAACGCCTCGTCCATGCCAACCAGCTGGGAAGCCTGTTCATCGATCGGCAGTGGCACGCCCTCGAGCGCATCGAGGGGCACGTGTTCGGCACCGCCGCCACGGCGGTCGGCGAGGCGGGCGCGCGCATAGTCGATCACCACTTGACGCATGGCGCGGGCGGCGGTCGCGAAAAAGTGCGCGCGATTCTCGAACACGCTTGCGCGACCTTCGAACAGCTTCAGATACGCCTCGTTGACCAGCACGCGGGTATTGAGCGTTTCTCCGCGTCGATGGCGCGCAAGCTCCGCCCGCGCGATGCGCAACAAATCGTCGTAGACGAAGTTCAGTGCCCGCTCGCGGGCGTCCGCATCGGCGGCGCCTGCTGCGATGGCTCGGGTCAGCTCCGGATCATCCATGTCGTTCATGTGTGTTCGGCCCCCTTTCCCGCATGGTAGTCCGAGCCAGCCACGCCGTCAGCCCGCGACCCACCTGACCCGGCCGGGCCTGTAATCTGATCGCAGCACTCGGGAGGTCATCGATGGATGCGCAACGCTGGCGACGGACACGCACGCTGTTCGATGCCATGGTGGACCGGGCGCCGGCGGACTGGGCGGAATACCTCGCACGGGACTGCGCAGACGACGCAGACGTGCACACCGACGTGCTGGCGATGCTGCGCGCCGACGCTGCCACGAAGGGATTGCCGGGATTCGAGCTCGACGCGGACATTGCGCAGGTAGCCGGACAATGGACCAATGCGGTCGAGATGGCACCTTCGCCGGAACCCTCGGACGGCCTCATCGGACCCTTCCGCCTGGTTCGCGAGATCGGACGCGGTGGCATGGGCTCGGTCTGGCTGGCCGAGCGCGCTGACGGCACATTCGAGCAGCGCGTTGCGATCAAACTCGTCCGCGGTGGCTGGGACGCTGATGACCTGCTGGCGCGGTTTCGCGCGGAACGGCAGATCCTCGCAGGTCTGCAGCATCCGAACATCGCCCACCTTGTCGATGGCGGGGTCACCAGCGACGGAAAACCCTGGCTCGCGCTCGAATACATCGATGGCGAGGACGTGCGCGCAGCATGCGACCGGCAACAGCTCGGCATCGATGCGCGCTTGCGCGTGTTCCTCACCGTGTGCGCCGCAGTCGGCCATGCGCATCAGCGGCTGGTCGTCCACCGCGACCTCAAGCCATCGAACATCCTCATCGGTCGCGATGGCGAAGTGAAGCTGCTCGACTTCGG
>NZ_JBDSWZ010000030.1:0-10151 GCF_039926425.1 Dokdonella sp. | reverse complement strand
GTTCGTTGAACACGTTCATCCGGCCCGGCGCCTGATAGAACGTGGTGTCGAACGTGCGCAAGCCCTGGCGGATCGCATCGAGCTTGATGCCGAGCGCGAACGCCATCGCAGCGGCGAACATCGCGTTTTGCACGTTGTGCAGCGCGCGGCCTTCCATCGTTGCGGGAATGAGGTGCGTCCACAGCAGCGGAATGTGACTGCCCTTGTCGTACAACGTGATCATCGCGCCATTCACGCCCGCTTCGAGCGCGCACGCGCGTCCACCCGCACGCACGTGCTCGCGCACCAGCGCATGCGACGGATTCATCGTCACGTAGCAAATCACTTTCGCCTCGGTATAACCGGACATCTTCAACACGTTCGGATCATCCGCATTGAGCACCGCGCAATCCTGCGCGATCTCGACGACGATGCGCTTCAATTCGGCGAGTTGATCGAGCGTGTCGATGCCCTTCATGCCGAGATGATCCGACTGGATGTTGAGCACCGCGCCGACGTTGACCTCGCGCACCCCCATGCCCGCGCGCAACAGCCCACCACGTGCCGTTTCGAGCACGGCGATGTCGATGTGCGGATCGGACAGCACCATCCGCGCCGACACAGGTCCGGTCATGTCGCCTTCGACGGTCCGCTGGCCGTCGATGTAGACGCCGTCGGTCGTCGTCAGACCTGGAGTGAATCCACCCATCTTGGTGATGTGCGCGAGGATGCGCGCGGTGGTGGTCTTGCCGTTCGTGCCGGTGACTGCGGCGATTGGCACGCGCGACGGCGCGCCGGGTGGAAACAGCATGTCGACGACCGGGCCCGCCGCGTCGCGCGGAGTTCCTTCGCTCGGGCTCACGTGCATGCGAAAACCCGGCGCCGCGTTCACTTCACAAATGCCGCCGCCCACGGTCTTGTAGCTTTCGGCAATGTTGGTCGACAGGAAATCCACACCGCCGACGTCGAGTCCGATCGCGCGGATCGCGCGGACCGCCATGTCGCGGTTGTCCGGATGGATGATGTCGGTGACATCGGTCGCGGTGCCGCCGGTCGACAGGTTTGCTGTCGAACGCAGGTAGACAATTTCGTCCGCTTTCGGCACCGACGTCGGCGTGTAGTGCACACGCTCCATCATCATGTCGGCCTGCGCATCGAGTTCGATGCGGGTGAGCACTTTTTCGTGACCGACGCCGCGACGCGGATCGGAATTGACGATCTCGACCAGTTCGGCAATCGTTCGCGTGCCGTCACCGACCACGTGCCCGGGAGTCCGCTTGGTCGCAGCGACCAGGTCTCCATTGACCACCAGCAGCCGATGGTCGTCGCCGCTGACGAAGTTCTCGACGATCACCGAGCGCGAAATCGCCTGGGCGGCGGCAAAGCCGACGCACACCTCCTCATCGGTCATCAGATGGATCGAAATACCGCGCCCATGGTTGCCGTTGTAGGGTTTTGTCACCACCGGAAAGCCAAGCCGGCGCGCCGCACGCAATGCCAACTCCTCGGTCTGCACCAGTTCCTGTCGCGGCACCGGCAATCCGAGTGTGGCGAGGATCTTGTTGGTTTCTTCCTTGTCGCTGGCAAGCTCGACGGCGATGTGCGACGTCTTGCCGGTGACCGTCGCCTGGATGCGCTGCTGGTATTTGCCGTGGCCCAGTTGCACCAGCGACTGGCCGTTGAGGCGCAGCCACGGAATGTTGCGTTCTTCCGCCGCGCGCACCAGGGAAGCGGTCGACGGGCCGAGCGCCCGGCGCTGCGCGTAACGGATGAATTCGTCGCGCGCTGCCGGCCATTCCCATTCGTCGGGCACGCTGTTGCGGGTGCGGAGACCCGCCGGAAGCAATGAGTTCAGAAGTCGCAGGCCGAGGTCGCCGGCAGCGAGGCCTTCTTCGCGCTGCGCGTATTCGTAGACCACCGAATAGACGCCGGGCCTGTCGACGCTGCGCGTCTTGCCGAAGGTGACATCTTCGCCCGCGACGTTCTGCAATTCGATCGCGACGTGTTCGAGCACATGCCCGAGCCATGTGCCCTCGCCTTCGCGCATGCGACGGAGGAACCCGCCGGGCTCGCGATACGAGCAGCCGTGCTCGGAAAGACCCGGCAGCGCAGCGACGAGTCCATCGACGAACGCGGCGCCCAATCGGCCCGTCGGCCATTTCTCGAGTTCGCCGAGATCCAGTTCGAGCCGGATCACCGGGAAGTGCGCGTACAGCGAAGGGCCGACGAAAACGGAACGATCGAGTATGCGCATGCTGGAATGTGTCCCTTTGGCAGTTCCGCTCAGTGGGTTTTCTTTGGCGACGCCAGCGTGCCGGCGCTCGCCTGCTTCGTGTGCAGGTTGAACGTCGCACCAGCGATCAGGATATGGATCTTGAGGCCGAGCAGGCAGACCGGATCATCTTCCCCGGCCCGGTCCATCGACGAGAATTGCAACTCGCTCGCGTCGACCACCGTGACTGCCCCGCTCCCTTCCACTTCGAGCACGTTGTCCGGGCGGATGAACGCCGCCGTGTCCTCGTCGAGGCCGATGCCGACCGCGAACGGATTGTAGGCGAGCGCCGCAAGCAGCCGCCCGAGACGGTCGCGCTGACGGAAATGCTGGTCGATCACGAATCGATTGGTGAGCCCGAGGCCAGGCGCAAGGCGCACACTGCCGGCAGTCGGCGACGACCCTTCCTTGCCGAACGCGATCATGTGTTCGGACAGGATGCTCGCACCGGCGCTGGTGCCGCCGACGTGGACACCTTCTGCGTTGCGCGAACGGATCAGTCGCGCAATCGACGTGCCGCCGAGCATCGTCGCGATGCGCAGCTGATTGCCGCCGGTGAAAAAAATGCCGCTGGCCTGCTCGATGCGTTCGAGGCGGTTCCCCTCTTCGGCATCGCGACGCGTGTCGAAATCGAGCGATGTCACCCGTCTCGCTCCGAGCCCGGAGAAGATCGTTTCGTAGCGCTCGCCAGTGTCGGCCATCTGACTCGCAGTCGGGATCACCACGATATCGGCGTCCTCGCCGCCGCACAGGTTGACGAAGCGCTCGAGAATCCGCGCATCGTTTTCCTTGTCTTCGGCACCGCCGATCGGGACGATCCAGCCGCGCTCCGTACCGTCGCGGACCTTGCTGGGACTCATGCTGGGTGTTGCCTCGTGAATACTGGAGCGTGACGGTATCTGTACACGGACGCGGGCCGGCCTGCAATCGAAGAGCTGAATGGAAGGGGTGGACCGTTGAATTGCCTTCGGGAGTTGACCCCTTTGCAGGCCAGGATCAAGAGCTGCCCCCTTCCGCCCTCCGGGCACCTTCCCCCGCTGCGCAGGGGAAGGAACGGCCGAGGTCGATGCGATGTACCCGCGGTGCGCCGCGGACGAAAAAGCCCACATGTCGAGCCATTCGACCGCTACGATTTTCCTTCCCCTGCGCAACGGGGGACAAAGCGGCAGGACTGCCACTTTGAACAGCACAGCTGCCCGAAGGGCGCATGCCAGGGACGGCATGCGTTCACGTGCCGAAGGCGGAAGGGGGCGCTCTAAGCAGGAGCGCATTCGACGCTGCGAGTGCCGCGGCTCAAGTTTGGCGACGCCCATCGACTAGCCCTGCGGCAAACCCTCGAACATCCCCGACCTCACAATCCGCCCGCCGCGCACATGCGACACGCCGCCAGCAATGACGTCATGTGCCGCCCCGTGCTCGTCGAGCGCGACGAGATCCGCATCCACGCCAACCGCGATATGGCCTTTGCGCGGGAGGCGCAACAGTGTTGCGGGATTGGCAGTGAACGCGGGGAGTGCACGCTCGAGCGGCACCCCGCGCGACACCAGTTCTGCCAGCGTCGACAACAGTGCACCCGCATCGCCGACGTCCATGTGGGTCACGTGTCCATCGCCGTCGAAACACGGCAGGCATCCACCCGCGTCCGAACTGATCGTCACGCGATTCGCTGGCGCACCGCTGTCGAGATAGCGCAGCAGCGCATCCGCCGCACTCCACGCATCCTCGCCCTCGTCGACCGGGAACGCGGTGATGTCGATCGTGCTGCCGCGCGTGGCAAGCGACAGCGCTTCGTCGAAAAGCGCCTTGCGGCGATTCACGTGGGTCGGATGAAACACGCGCGGCGGTAGTTCGCTTGCTTCCAGCGCCCGGCGCACGAGATCGAGTCCGCGCACGCCGTCGCCGAGATGCAGGTGAAGGATTCCCGCCTTGCCGGTCATCAGGCCGGCGACATGCGCATCGGACGCAATCCGCAGCAGTTCGTCGAGGGTCGGCTGGCTCGATCGATGATCGCTGATCGCGATTTCGCCGACGCCGATCAACGCTTCGATGAACACCAGATCGCTGCGCACGCTGCCGGTGAGCGTTGCCGGCGGCACGTGATAGCCGCCGGTCCAGGCGTAGGCAGACAGCCCCTCCTCGCGCAGCCCGTACACGCTTGCGAGCAGATCGCGCGGACCGCGTGCAACATCGTCGGTGCCGAGCAGGCCGATCACCGTGGTGACGCCGGCGCGCGTGAAGCGCGAAATTCCGAGCGGTGGAACGCGGGAGCGGAATCCTGCCTCACCGCCGCCACCGGTCACGTGCACGTGGCCGTCGATCAGACCGGGGATCAGACGACGGCCTTCGAGATCGATGACGTCAGTTCCGAGCACGTGCGGAAGCGCGAGATCGTCGGTGCCGATCCACAGGATGCGGCCGCCGCCGATCAGCAGGTGGACGACGCCCAGTGGATCGGGCGCGAACACGCGTGCATTGCGAATCAGCAGGCTGCCCATGGCTAGCGGTTCGACGCGTCGAAGCCGTCGATGAAGATCGTGTCGTTGGCCGATGGTGGAGTGAAGTCACCGGCCATTTGAATCTGCATGCTGTTGTTGCTACCGGCGATACCGCTGTTGATCTCGTCGCCATTGCCGCCGCAATCGTTGGGGCCGACCTGGGGAATAGTGAAGCTGTCGTCGCTGAGGTCGAGTCCGCCCGCCGCGCCGGTGCCGGCCAACTCGAGGTCGATCGGCTGGAAAATGCAGGTTCCAACTGGAATCGGAACCACGCCGGCAGCGAATGCGGAAACAATCTGCAATTTCATCTGCACGGTGGAAAGTGCAGCCACACCGTCCATTGCAACCTGTCCCGTAGCCGAGTTGGTTTGACTCAGCTGGTAATTTACCGTCACATCGACGTTGAGCGCATCGGAATGGAAGGTCGTCGTCGCCTGCGGGAACGTGAACTTCCCGGCAGAAAGGTCGCCCGTCGCCGCGTCGTAGGTCGAGTCGCCGAAATGACCGCCGGAAGGCAGCGCACCGGGATTGCCATTGACCGAGATCGTGCCCGTCACCGGGAACTCGACGGCGCCTGCCACGCATGGCGCGAGGCAGAGCGACAACAGGGCTCCCGCGAGTCGTGCAACCAGCGGTTTGGTGCGACTGCGCGACGCATGACGACAATCCATGGTGTCTTCCTTCGATGTGCATTGGGTAGGCCGGCGGGGTGGACACTCGCGCGGTCCGACAGCGTTCACGACTTGCGGTCTTTCGACAGTTTTTCAGGATCGGATTCGATCTTCAGCCACACAACGCGTTTTCCCTGGTCGTGCCAACGATGCATTTGCTTGATGATGTCACGTTCAAACGCGTGGCAGGGCCCACACCAGACGGCCCAGTAATCGACCACGTAGCCGTCTGCCTTCGGTAGTTCGGCGACCGTCACCGCGTGTCCTGACGGAGTGAGCGTTTCGCCCAGCGTCATCTCCATCGTGATCGGCGACGGCATCGGCTCGTGCTTTTTCAGAGCGAGGTCGAGCTTGCGTTCCATCGTCGGTCCCCAACCGAACTGCGCCACCAGGGGCTTCATCTGCGCGTCGAACAACAGCACGCGCGGGAGCATCATGCGCTTGCCCTTCGCATACGTTTCGCGCAACGCCTCATCCGTGTGTCGCAGCGCGATCACATCCGCATGCGGATCGTAGCCATCGTCCGCAACCGCGCGATCGACGATCGCAACGGCGGCGAGCGCGCACATCATCCATGTCCGAAGGGCCACCACACGGCTCACTTGCTGGCAGGCGCCGCCGTCCACTTCTTCAGCCACGCATTCACCGTGTCATGCCACTGCACGCTGTTGTGGGGTTTGAGGATCCAGTGGTTTTCGTCGGGGAACCGCAGGAACTCGCTCGGGATGCCCTGGCGCTGCGCCGCGGTGAACGCGGCAAGGCCCTGTTCGAGCGGGATGCGGAAATCCTGGTCGCTGTGGATCACCAGCAACGGCACTCGCCAGTCTTTCACGTGGTCGATCGGGTTGTACTTTTCGTACGCGGCAGGGTCCTCGTACTGCGTCTTGCCGGCGTGTTCCCATTCGTCGAACCACAGCTCTTCTGTCGAGTAGCTCATCATGCGGCTGTCGAACACGCCGTCGTGCGCCACGATGCACTTCCACGGCTCGTTCCACACGCCGGCGATCCAGTACGCCATGTAGCCGCCATACGACGCGCCCAGTGCGCACGCGCGGTTGCCGTCCAGAAACGCGTACTTGTCCTGCGCAGCAGCCCAGCCGAGCTTGAGGTCTTCGAGCGGCGCACCGCCCCAGTCGCCGGAGATCGCATCGGTGAACTTCTGGCCGTAGCCGGTCGAGCCATGGAAATTGATCGTCACCACGGCGAACCCCTGCCCGGCGTACGTCTGCGCATTCCAGCGGTAGTGGAAGTCGTTGGTCATCGCACCCTGCGGGCCACCGTGGATGATGAAGGCGACCGGGTACCTGGTGCCCGCACGAAAACCAACCGGCTTCACCACGTAGCCTTGAACGGTGTCGCCGCCGTGTCCCTTGAACGTGAAGAACTCGGCGTCGCCGAAGCGGATGTCCTTGAGCGTGTCCGCATTGAACCGGGTCAGCTGCTTCAGACTCTTGCCGTTCGCGGACGCGGAGTACAGGTCGGTCGGGTGTTTGAAATCCTGCCGCGCGATCACCAGCCCGTTCTTTCCAACGTCGAAACCGGTGACGCTGCCGGCGGCGACGATCTTGCTGGCCTTGCCGGTGGCGATGTCGATCGAGAACAGCGCAAGGTCACCCGCGTCGTCACTGGTGGTGTAGAGCGTGTGCCCGTCGACGGAGATCTTCATCGGCGATGCCGAACGATCCCACTGCGGATCGACCTCGCGTGTCGTGCCGCTGGCCAGATCCATCGCCATGATGCCGAAACGATCGGCTTCGAAACCGGCGCGCTTCATCGCGGTGTAGTACAGCGTCTTGCCATCGGCCGACGGCAGCGGATTCGCATCCCATGCCGGATTGTCGGCGGTGAGGTTGCGCGGTGCGGTCGAGCCGTCAGCGGGCACCGCGTACAGATCGAAGTTGGTCGACCACGGTTCGGTCTTGCCGGCGATCCGTGCACCGAAATACACCGTCTGGCCATCCGGCGAAAACGCGTATTCATTCTCGTCGCCAAACGGCTTGGACGACACGTCGCCGTCGATGCGCTGACTGAGCAGCCGCGGTTCGTCGCCGACCTTGCCGTTGTCGATGTCGGCAATGAAGAGCTGCGAGCGGCGGCCATCGGCCCACGTGTCCCAGTGGCGCACGAACAGCTTGTCGTAGAGGGTGCCGCTGGCCTTGTCGGCCTTGCGATCGTCGAGCTTCTTCTTCGTGCACGCAAGCGTCGGGCAATCGGTGAACACGTCGATCGACAGCAACACCTGCTTGCCGTCGGGCGACTGCCTGTAGTTGTTGACGTCGAGTCCGAACGTGGTCACCTGGTGCGCGGCGCCGCCTTTCGCGTCGACCTGCCACAGCTGGTTGACTCCGTCTTTCGCTGCGAGGAACAGCAAGGATCCGTCGCCGGCCCACTGTGCGCCACTCGCATTCAAGGTCGTATCGGTGACGCGCGACGCCTTGCCGCCCCCCATTGGAACGGTCCAGATGCCGGTGCTTCCCTTGTTCGCGGCGTAGTCGGTTTCGCGGACCTGAAACGCAATGGTCTTGCCATCGGGCGACAGCGCCGGAGCACTGACGCGCTGCATCATCACCAGATCATGCACGTCGAACGGATGCACGGCGGCAAACGTCGGCGCGGCGACGAGGAGCAGTGTTGCGGCAAAAATCGGTTTCATGGCAGATCCCGGATGGAAAGGCGCGATGGTAAGCGCTGGCCGGTTTTCGACCAAGTTCCCGCGCAACACGTCACGCGACCGCATGAACCCGACGCGACCGACAATTCCCAATGCGTGGCGTTTCGCATGAATTGGCTGTAGACAAGACCATTGCGATCATCCACGAGGTGTTCCATGAAGCGAATCCTTTGCCTGTTTGCGCTCGCGCTGCTGCCGGTCGCGGCACATGCCTCCGACGGCTACGTCAGCGCCACCGTCAATCTGCGCGCAGGCCCCGACAGTGGCTATCCGGCGATCACCCAGCTGCCCGCGGGTGTACCGGTGTCGATCCAGGGCTGCATCGATGGCTGGACCTGGTGCGATGTTGTTGCAGGGCCGGATCGCGGCTGGGTCGCCGGCACCTATGTCGAGGAAGCATACGAGGGTCAGCGCGTTGTCGTCACCGACTACGGCGCACGCATCGGCATTCCGATCGTCGCGTTCGCGCTCGGTGCCTACTGGGACAACCACTATCGCGGACGGTCGTGGTATCGCCAGCGTGATCGCTGGTGGCACCATGGCTGGGGTCATCGTCCTCCGCCGCGTCCATCGGGCTGGCATGGCGGGCATGCTGGCCATGGCAATGGCGACTACCGCAGCGGCCACGGAATTTCACACGGGCCGGTCTACGCGCCGGGGCGGCGTCCCGGACAAGGACACAGTTACCCGGCGAATCGTCCGGCGGTGGCCAATCGACCTGGGATTGCGCATCGGCCGGCCTACAACGGCCGTCCAGCGAAGCAACAGTCCGTCACGCACGGGAACGGCCGTCCGGGTGGACGTCCGGCGGCAGTGCACAACGCGCCGCGTCCAGTGCAGTCGCATGGACCGTCGCAGTCACGCGGCAAGGCGGGTCAGCGCGGCGGCACGCCATCGCGGGGCGGCAAGGATCGCGGCGACAAGCATCGCTGATCGTCGCCGGTGACCCGCACCGCCATTACAGGCCGACCGCGCGCAACGCGGCCGGCGTTCAGCCGGATTGATCTCCAGTTGGCACCCGCCGCAGCCTGCGCGTCCTGCCTGCGGTGTGCATCCACGATGATCAACGTGGCGAGTCGATCGGCATCGCTATACTGAATTTCCGCCCGATTGCCGAAGACCCGCATGCCTGTTGCTCCCGCCGCCGGCGCTGCTCATTCAGCGCCGGCTGAAATCTTCGGCCATCCCAAGGGTCTCTACGTCTGCTTTTTCACCGAGATGTGGGAGCGCTTTTCGTTCTACGGAATGAAGGCGCTTCTGCTGCTGTATCTCACCAAGTACCACCTGTTTTCGGACGACAACGGCTACAACCTCATCGGCGCATACGGTGGACTCGTCTACGCGATGCCGGTGATCGGAGGTTTGCTCGCAGACCGCTGGCTCGGCATGCGCAAGGCGGTGGTGTTTGGCGGCGTCCTGCTGGTGCTCGGCCATCTCGGCATGGCGATCGAAGGCACGCCGGCGGTGTCGGTCGACGGTGTGGTCACACGCGACGCGGCGGCGTTGCAGGTGTTCTACTTTTCGCTCGCGTTGATCATCATGGGTGTGGGATTTCTGAAGCCCAACATCTCGACGATCGTCGGCAAGCTCTATCGCGAGAACGATCCGCGCCGCGATTCGGGTTTCAGCATTTTTTACGCAGGCATCAACATCGGCGCCACCGTGTCGGGACTGCTGTGCGGTTGGCTCGGCGAAACGTACGGCTGGGGCTGGGGATTCGGCGCTGCCGGCGTGGGCATGATTGCAGGCCTCGTCAACTTCATCGTCGGCCAGAAATACCTGATGGGTCATGCGGAGCCGCGCGAACCTGCCGCGTTGCGCGAACGCGTGTTCGGGCCGCTGTCGCGCGAACATCTGATCTACCTTGGCGCGATTGCTGGCCTGTTCGTGATCTGGGCGCTGATCCAGGCGCACTCGATTTTCCTGAAAATCATCCCGGGCTTTTTCGAACCGAGCCCGGTCGTGCTCGGCATGCATCTCGTCACGCTGTGCCTGCTGGTCGGAATCCTGTGGTTCATGTTCACCCGCTGCACGAAGGTGGAACGCGAACAGATGTTCATCGT
>NZ_JBDSWZ010000029.1:0-9432 GCF_039926425.1 Dokdonella sp. | reverse complement strand
CCGGACCCGCGCAAGCAAGGCTATGGCGGCGGACGCTCGATCAACCTTGCACTGGCCGAACGCGGCCTGCATGGCCTGCGTCTCGCCGGACTGACCGACGAGGTGATGCGGCTCGCAGTGATGATGCGCGGGCGCATGGTGCATCACCCGGATGGTCACACCGATCTGCTCCGCTATGGACGTGACGACAGCGAGGTGATCTGGTCGATCAGCCGTGGGCAATTGAACGTCGCGCTGATCGACGCGGCGGAAAAGGCCGGCGCACGCATGCACTTCAACCGCAGGCTCGCATCCTCTGCGTTCAATTCGCGGGTGGAGCTGGTGTTCGAGGACGATACCGATGCCAGCCACCACGCGCACATCGCTGCATCGGTGATCGGTGCCGATGGCGCGGGTTCGGCATTGCGTGCTGCGATGAACGACTCGACACCGTTGGGTGAGCGCATCGAAGAACTGGGGCATGGTTACAAGGAGCTGGAGATTCCGGCGCTTCCCGATTTTCCGGCTGCCTCGCTTGCCGCCGATACCGCCGCAGCACTCGCGCGCGGCGAGTCGTTCGCGATCGAGCGCAACGCGTTGCACATCTGGCCGCGCGGCAACTACATGTGCATCGCGCTGCCGAACGCGGCGGGAAGTTTCACGGTCACGATGTTCATGCCCAATCACGGCGATCCAGGATTCGACACACTCGCGACGCCGGCAGCCGCCCGTGATCTTTTCGCGCGCGACTTCACCGACCTGCTGCCGCTGGTCCCGGACTTCGAGCACGACTTCGTCGCCAATCCGGTCGGCATGCTGTCCACGCTGTATCTGGATCGCTGGCATCTCGGAGGGCGAGCGCTGCTTGTTGGCGATGCTGCGCATGCGATCGTGCCGTTCCACGGCCAGGGCATGAACTGCGGCTTCGAGGATGCGGTGGAACTCGCCGAATTGTTGACCGCACATTCCGACGACCCCGAGTGGACGTTTGCCGAATTCGAGCGACGACGACGACCGAATGCGGAAGCGATCGCGACGATGGCGCTGGAGAACTACATCGAAATGCGCGACTCGGTCGCAGATGCCGGCTTCCTTCTCCGGCGCGAGCTCGGCCGCGTGCTCGCAGACCGTCACCCCGATCGATTCATCCCGCGCTATTCGATGGTCACGTTCACGCGCATGCCGTACGCACGGGCGTTCGCGCGAGGCACCGTGCAGGATGCGTTGTTGCGTGAGCTGACGGACGGCAGATCGCACATTGCCGAGGTGGATCTCTCGATTGCCGATCAACGGGTGCGCGAGCGACTGACGCCTGTCGTGACGGACTGACCGCGCGCGCGATGCGACTCATGTCCCGATCAATCCGGGGTTTGCGTACTACAGGAGACCCATCCCACACCTGAGATCGTGCATGAACGTCCGTTGCTTCCTCGCCTTGTCGCTTTGTATTCCACTCGCCCACGCGGCGCCTGTTTCCGATGGTGCGCCGGGGCTTGCCGAACTCACCGGGATCACGGGTTCACTGGCACCCAACGATCTCGCCGAGCCCGGTTCGTTCGCCTCTGCCGTCGCGGATTTCAACGATGCGGACAGCAACAGCGACCTTGCGTTGCGCGTCTTCCCGATCAGCGGCGGTGGCTACTGGCTCACCGGGCGTCATGCCGGCAACACCTCCATCCTGCCGCCCTACCCGACTCTCACCGTCGCGAAATACCGGGCCGACGGCAGCTTCGATACAAGCTACAACGGCACCGGGAAAAAGAGCTTCGACACGCCGATGTCGTTCATCGTCGACGTCGCGCGCGGTGCGGGCGACACGCTCTATGCACTCGGCTCCTACACCGCGCCCGGATTCACCGACAGCGACTTTGGCGTCTACTGCGTCGATGCCGATGGCGACCCGTGTGCCGGCTTCGGGAGCAATGGGTTCGTGTCAGTTGCCCTCGATCTGGGCGCGGGCGCCGCCCGCCATGGCGATTACCCCAGCCGGATCACCTATGCCTTCAGCTCGCTCTATCTGGCCGGTTCGTCGGACACCGGCAGCGGCACCACGTCCAATCTCGCAATTGCGGTGGTCAAGATGTCCTCGACGAGTGGGTCGGTCGACGGCGGCTTCGGTGACGACATCAACCACCCCGGTGTCTTTCACTACAACCTCGACTTCCTTGCAAACGGAAATGACAGCATCGCGGATCTGATCGCCTATGCGCCTGCACCGTTCCAGGTGAAGCTGGTAATGGTCGGCGCGACCCAGCGCGCCCAGCTTGCCGGTGAGGACACCGACGGATTCATTGGTGCGATCGACGGACTCAGTGGACAGATCGATCCGTTGTTCAGCGGAACGGGCTTCCAGGCGGTCGCCGTGGATCTCGGCGGCGACCACAAGGACGGCCTCGACCGGGTGATCCGGCGCGCCAATGGCGGATTCGTCGCCGCAGGCAGAGCGAAGGATTCGAACGCATCCCCTGCCCACTACGAACTCGTGCTCGCCGCCTTTCGCGCCGACGGCTCGACCGACACGTCTTTCGCGAACAGCGGGCTCTATCATGACCTCGTCGTGAGCGGCACCAACCGCCCGTTTGGTTTGGCAGAACGCGCCCAGAATCGCGACCTCGTCGTTGGCATCAATATCCTTGACGACCTCTTCGGCGATAGCCATCCACTCCAGGCCGTTGTCCAGTTCGGTTCGTCGGCCCGCGTCCGGCACGCACTCGCCTTCCAGGATTTTGCTGGAACCCCGAAGAACTCGACGGGTGAGGACCTGGTGCTCGACAACAATGTCGTCGCCACGGCCGGTTACCGGCGGTGGGACCAATCGATCGGGGACTACGACATGACGATCGTCCGCTACGTTGCCACCGACAGCATCTTTGCCGACCGTTTCGGCGGTTCGTCGTCAGACTGATCGCACGACGATGGACGCGTCCGTCGGCCGCCAGGTCGGTCGACGGACGCGTACCACTTGAAGAGGCAGCGACACGGGCGGAGCGTTCCGGCAGTCACCCGACGTGCGATGCCCCTTCCGGATGTTTGAAGGGATCGGATTTGCGGCACACTCCCGGCCTGTTTGTTCCGCCGACACCACGGAGACCGGCCGCTTGGATCTCGAACGCAAACGTCATCTGTTCACGCTGTTGCGCGAGCTCATGGACGCGCAGACCGATGCGCGCCCGGGGTTGATCGATCTGCGCTGCGTCGACGACCCGGCGCTTGCGGCCCAACTTCGCGAGTTGCTCGCACGCGAGAACGGCGACATTCTCGATCAGTCCGCCTCGGACATTGCCGCGCGCATTGCAGGGGAAGACGACGCCGCAGAACCACTGGAAGGATCGATCGGCCCGTGGCGCATCGTGCGACTGCTCGGCCAGGGCGGCATGGGATCGGTGTGGCTGGCCGAACGGGACGGCGACGGCTACGTCCAGCAAGGTGCCCTCAAGTTGATCAAGCGCGGCATGGATTCGGATGCAGTGCTTGCACGCTTCCGGCGCGAGCGGCAGATCCTTTCGCGCCTGTCGCATCCCAACATCGCGTCCTTGCTCGATGGCGGCGTCTCCGAAGACGGACGGCCGTACTTGGTGATGGACTACATCGTCGGCGTGCCGCTCGGCGAATGGGCCAGCCGTACCGGAGCCGACTTCAAGGCGTGCGTCGATCTGTGCCTCGAATTGACCGATGCGCTCGCGCATGCGCACCAGCGCCTGATCGTTCATCGCGATATCAAGCCCGGCAACGTGCTGGTCGACGCCGACGGTCATCCGCACCTGCTCGACTTCGGCATTGCCAAACTGCTCGCGGAGACCGACGCGGATCCCACCGCGACGGCGGGGCGTTTCCTCTCGCGCGCCTACGCGGCTCCTGAGCAACTGGGCGGTGGAAACGTCACCACCGCAACCGACGTCTACATGCTGGGAGTGATGATCTTCGAATTCCTCACCGGCAACCGGTTCGCGAGCAATCCGTCGACCGGGCGTGTCACCTTGTGGGCGTCGAACGCGCGTGAACGCGCGGCACAGGGCAGTCCGCCCGGTGTAGCGCCCCGGGCGTTGCGTGGTGACACAGGCATCGTGCTTGCGCGTGCGACCGACGCCGATCCCGCGCGTCGCTACGCGACGGTCGAAGCGTTCGCCGATGACCTGCGAAACTGCCGCGACGGGCTGCCGATTCGCGCCCGCGCGGACAGCGCCGTCTACCGGCTCCAGCGATTCGCAGCACGCCATCGCATTGCGGCAGTGTCGGCCGTGTTCGCGATCGTCGCACTGGTCGCCGGCACGGGCGTCGCGCTCTGGCAGGCGCGCGTTGCGCGTGACGAAGCGCGCGGCGCAACCGCGGCGCAGGCGTTTCTTACGAGCGTGTTCGACGCGTCGGCACCAGACACCGCCGCCGGCGCGCGAGTGACTGCGCGTGAGCTGCTTGATCGCGGCAGCGAGCGCATCCGCAACGAACTCACCGATCAGCCGCGCCTGCGTGCGCAGATGCTGGTGACGCTCGGCACCCTGTACCGGCAGTTGGGACAGTTCGACCAGGCTGCCGCATTGCTCTCGGATGCCCGTCAAACGTTGTCCAACACGGATGCCGACCTGGATCTTCGCGCACGCGCGACGATCGAGGCGGCGGTGGTCGAACGGGAGCGAGGTCACTTGGCTGAGTCGGACGCACTGATCGCCGGCGCCGTGGCGCTGTCCCCGGACGGCGCCACCGGATCGCGTGCGCTGGTGGAACGGGCGCAATTGCGCGAAAAACAGGGTCGGTTCGACGAAGCGCTTGTCGACGCACGTGCGGCCGGCACCCTCGATGAGAGGCGCGGAACGAACGGTGCGGGCGATCGCGCGCGCGATCAACAGATCGAAGGCCTGATGCTCGAACGCCTCGGCCGTTTTGACGAAGCGATGGGGGTGTTCCAGCAGGCGATCGCGACGGCGGAAACTGTGTACGGTCCCGACGACACGCGCAGCGCGCAGATCCATGCCGATTTTGCAGTGGTGCTGGCCGGCAAGGGACGTGCAAAGGAAGCCGAAGCGGAGGTTCGCAAGGCGTTGGCGGTTCGGCGTCTTCGTCTCGGTGACGACCATCCCGCAGTGGCCGAATCCGAACAGGTCCTCGGCGCGGCGCTGCGTCTGCAGGGACGGACCGATGAAGCGCTCGCGGCGTTCGAAGACGCGCTCGCGATCCAGCGTCGCACGTACGGCGATCGCCATGCACTGGTCGCGAATACGCTCAACTCGATCGGTCTGCTCGCGATCGTGCGCCACGACTGGAAAAGCGCAGAGCGCACGCTGCGGGAAGCCACGACGATCCTGCGCGACCTTGGTCAGGACCGCACAACGTCGGCCGCGACGATGTCGAACAACCTCGGCAGCGCACTGATGCAACTGGGTCGATACGATGAAGCCGAGCCACTGATGCGCGGTGCACTCGCGTTGCACCTGTCGGTTCTCGGCGATTCGCACCCCGCCGTTCTCAGCGACTCCAATGGCCTGGCTTTGCTGGCGTTGCGGCGCGGGCATCCGGCCGAAGCCGAGCTCCAGGCGCGCCGCGCGGCACGCATTGCCGACGCGGTGCTCGGCAAAGGACGGGATGTTGCCAGCATCCACATCACGCTTGCGCGCGCGTTGCTGACAAACAGTCGCGCCGCCGACGCGTTGCAGCAGACAGAGATCGCCGAGCGCCTCCTGAACGAGGCGGACGCGACAGGCGATGTGCGGCACGCGCTGGCGTTGTCCACGCGGGCCGATGTACTGGTCGCCCTGGATCGGGCGGACGAGGCCCAAGCCATTGCCGACGCGGTTTTGAAGGAACGCGAGGCGCGTGTTCCGCAGGACGCGGCGGACCTGGCAGCGAGCCATGCGCTGCTTGCGCGCATCGCGAAAGCGCGGGGTCGCCAGGATGAACGCCTCCATGAGCGCGAGCAGGCAAAAGCGCTGTTGGCAACCATCCCCGATCCTGATCCCTGGCTTGCGAAAGACATCGCTGCCGATTGACGGAGCCGTGTAGGCCGGCGATGCTTTCCGCATGAGCGACGACTCCGCCGGCGACCGCAGCGTCACCCTCCTCCTCGCCGCGGCAGAACGCGGCGATGCCGGGGCTGACGCGCAGTTGTACGCACTCGTGTACGAGGACCTGCGCCGCTGCGCGCACCGGCAAGCGCGTGGCCATCGCAATCTGACGCTGTCGACCACCGCGCTGGTCAACGAAACCTGGCTGAAGTTGTCGCATTCGCAGTCGATCCTGCCATCGAGCCGTCTGCATTTCATGGCCGTGGCTGCACGCGCGATGCGCCAGATCCTCGTTGACAACGCACGGCGCGTCGGTGCGGAAAAGCGAGGCGGCGCGATGGAGTTCGTCACCCTCGACGAACGCGTTCCCGAATCGGGCGACGACGCCATCGAGATCCTCGCACTCGACAAGGCGCTGCGCTCGCTCGAACAGGTGGACGCGCGCGCCAGTCGCGTCGTGCACCTCCATTTCTTCGGTGGCATGAGCTTCGTTGAGATCGGCGAACTCGAAGGGCTCAACGAGCGGACCATCAAGCGAGACTGGCAGGCGGCCCGATTGCTTCTCGCATCCGAAATGCGTGGCGGCACCTGATTGCGGTGACCGATTGTTTTGATCGTGTGGGAATTGTGACCGCGGCTGACGCGCCTCGAGGACACCTCGACCACCCGAAGGGTCGGCCGATCGCGCCTTCTGCAGCGCTTCTCCGGCGGATGTGCCCGCATCGTCTGGCGAGACAGCAAGCGGATCGCTGTTCCATTCCGACCACCACCGGGACATCACGCGACTTGCGTCGGATCGGATCTTCGCCGACGGTTTCCAGTCGTCCAAGCAGTTGGGTGATTCGACGCCGCATGGTGTTGGCGCGCGCATGCCGCTAGCATGCGCGCGGCATGACTTCTTCCGACTTCCACGAAGGCCCCGCCCTGCTCGAAGCGCAGGCGCTCGCATTTGCGCGCAACGACGAGCCCATCTTCGGACCCCTCGATTTTTCGCTGAAGGCCGGCGAAGTGGTGTTGATCGAAGGCGACAACGGCGCCGGCAAGACGACGCTGCTGCGCGTGCTGTCCGGGCTGCTGGAGCCGACGTCCGGCGAAATCCGCCTCAACGGCGAGCCGCTCACCCTTGCCCTTCTGTCGCCGCAAGTTGCGTTGCTGAGTCATCAGTCCGGGCTCAAGCCCGAACTCACCGCGCTGGAGAACCTGCGATTCGCCGCAGGCCTGCACGGACTGCGAAGCGGCATTTCGCCCACCAGCGCGCTCGCCGGCGTCGGTCTCGAGGGCTACGCCGACGTGCCGACGCGGCAACTCTCTGCGGGGCAAAAGAAGCGGGTCGGTCTCGCGCGCGTGCTGATGGCGCCGGTCGGCCTGTGGCTGCTCGACGAACCGTACGCGAATCTCGATCTCGACGGCATTCGCCTGGTCAATCGCCTGCTGGAGAATCACGCGCACCGCAACGGCGCCGCGTTGATCACCTCGCATGGCGCCTATGCCTACACCTCCGGGACCCCACGCAGAGTCGCGTTGCGACCGGGTAGCGGCAATCGTGATGCCGATGGAGCGGCGTCGTGAAGTCCGGTTCGACCACCGCCGCCTGCGCCGCGCTGGTGCGCCGCGACGTCACGTTGATCTGGCGCCGGCGCGGCGATGCGTTGAATCCGATCCTGTTCGCGCTGATTGTCGTCGCGCTGTTTCCGCTCGCGCTCGGCCCGGAACCGGAAAATCTGCGGAGGATTGCCGCCGGCGTTGTCTTCGTCGCGATCCTGCTTTCCGGCCTGCTGGCGCTCGATACCCTGTTCCGCAGCGATTACGAAGACGGCTCGCTCGAACAACTGGTGTTGTCGCCGCATCCGTTGAGTCTTCTTCTGGCGTGCAAGATCGCGGTGCACTGGCTGACAACCGCCCTGCCGCTGATCGTCGTCTCCCCTCTCCTTGGCGAATTGCTGCACATCGCAGAACCCGTTCGCTGGGTGCTTCCAGGCGCGCTGTTGCTCGCTACGCCGTTGCTCAGTCTGCTGGGCGCGGTCTGCGTCGCGCTGACGGTCGGCATGCACCGCTCTGGCATGCTCGTCGCGTTGCTCGTTTTGCCGCTCTACGTTCCGGTGCTGATCTTCGGCGCCGGTGCCTGCAATGCGGCGCAGGCAAGTCTTCCGTTCATCGCTCCCCTACTCTGGCTAGGCGCCGCGCTGGTCCTCGCGCTGGTCCTCGCACCGCTCGCGTGTGCGGCGGCACTGCGCATTTCAATGAACTGAGTGACGGGTTCAGCGAATTGCCTGGGCTTGCGGTGATCATCTTGCACCCATTCATTGCAGACGTCGTCATGAGGCGTCGAGCGTGTCGTGCAGCACCTGCACAGAAGCATGGCTCAAGGGTTTGTCGAAGAAGCAGGGTCTTGCAGCCCTGCGCAAGACACGCGAGCCCGGCTTTTTGAAAGCCTCGCGGCAACCGGAGTCCAAGGTCGCGTGACCCGCGCCCCGTCCATTCTGAAGGTGGCCACGCGGAGCTGCAGAAATGCGACTTTTTTCTTGAACGCTATCCAACCGAGCCGGAGTGAGGCGCGCCCAGGTCCAACTGTCGGCACTAACGAGTCTCATCCATCGAGCCACGCGCCTCACCGCTGCTGCGCTGCATTCCACCCATGACTCTTGATGAAGCGAAGCCGAGTAGTCACGGTGTCATCGACGGAGCTCGCAGCCCCATTAAACGACGTCCAAGTCTGATCATTGCAGCGCGATCTCGAACGCATGACGCTCGGACGGACATGCATGCGGTTCAACCGGTCAAAGAAGAGTGCCAACCGCCATGTGACTGGCAACTCCGGTTGTACAGTCCTGCAATACGTCTCGAATCAAAAGGCCCCCGACTCTGCACGAAGTTGGCCAAAGGGGATCGTGTGCGAGGCGAAACCCGCCACAGGAACGAACGAGTTTGATTGCATCGAACCTTTCACGGCCGTGTTCAATCAGACCGAGACAAGCCCCGGATACGACCGCTCCTCTCGCGCAAAGATGAACGAACATGCTCGTAATTCATCAGCCCGCCAAACCCGAAACTGCGTTGTTCCAGCCGCCAAAAGTCACGATCTCACCGAATGGCGAGACAAACTTCGTCGAACAGGCAAAGTGCGCACCCGCGTCGGGCGCCGCCGTTACACCCTCATTTTCGCAGTGGTAACTCATACACCCACGGTTCCGCAGTGTTGCACCAAGGACTCGGGAGCGGAAAGGTGCTCTGAAAGCGGCCAAGCGTTTGATGTCGCGAAAGAATTTCTCTTGACGCTGGCCCTTGGTTCCTGAACGATGCCACGCAACACCCCGGATGCGGGGTCTAATACTAGTTATACCCCAATAGCCATGCGTCACCTTAGTCCAACATTTCTAGAATCAACTCTTCGCCGCGGCAAGCCGATCGAACAATTTCTCGGTGGCTACGAACGCGACGGCGAGCGACTGATCTCGTGGTT
>NZ_JBDSWZ010000028.1:0-5735 GCF_039926425.1 Dokdonella sp. | reverse complement strand
CCTCGAGCACGAGGATGAAGAGAAACAGAATCAGGATCTGCGGCAAAAACGCGAGCACCGTGCCGAGCCCGGCAAACACGCCGTCGTTGACCAGGCTGCGCAGGACCGGCATTGGCGCCAGCAGGTCACCGACCCACGTCCCCGCGGCCGCAATGCCCGCACTGACGAGATCCTGGATCGGCGTCGCCCAGGAAAACACTGCCTGGAAGATCAGGAACATCACCACGCCGAGGATCGCCAGCCCGGCGACCGGGTGCAGCACGACGCGATCGATCGCATCGTCGATGCCGGATGTCGCGGTCGGCATGGTCACCGACGACGCAAGCATTGCGCGCACTTCCGCATGCAGATCGTTCGTGCTCTGCGCGCCGTCCGCCGGCGCAACGGCAGCCGAAGGCCCGGTCGCATCGAGTCGCTCGATCAACGCGGTGGCGCCTCCGCGCTGCACGGCAATCGTTTCGACCACCGGCATCCCGAGTGCGGCCTGCAGCGCGGCGACGTCGATCACGATGCCGCGCTTGCGCGCCGCATCCATCATGTTGAGCGCCAGAACCATCGGCCGCCCGAGGCGCTTCACTTCGAGCACGAAGCGCAGGTGCAGGCGCAGGTTGGTTGCATCGGCGACACAGACGATCAGGTCGGGCGCCGCCTCTCCCGGATAGAGCCCTGCGCAGATGTCGCGGGTGATCGCTTCGTCAGGACTCGCGGCATCGAAGCTGTACGCGCCCGGCAGATCCAGCAATTGCAACACGCGTCCGGACGGCGCGACGAAGCGGCCTTCCTTGCGTTCAACCGTGACGCCGGCGTAGTTGGCGACCTTCTGGCGATTGCCTGTCAGGCGATTGAACAGTGCGGTCTTGCCGCAATTCGGATTTCCGACCAGCGCAATGCGCAGCGGTTCGACGGCGGCGCTCACGTCGCGTTTCCTGCAACGAGGCGCACGCGCGCCGCTTCGCTTCGACGCAGGGCAAAGCGCGTAAAGCCGATCTGCACCAGCAGCGGATCGCCGCCAAGCGGGCTGGCAACCACCCGAACGGCCTCGCCATGGACAAAGCCGAGCTCGCGCAATCGGCGCGCGATCGGATCGGCGTCATGCGCCTCTTCAACCTCGCTCACGACAGCGGACGCACCCTTCTTCAGTTCGGACAGGCGCACTCGGGGAATGACATGCAAATAAGAATGGTTCGCATTATACGCATGTTGGCCGGACGTGCGCACAGCGGACCGAGCCGGAGTCGATGCGTTCAGCGGGCGGCGACACAGCGACCGTCCGAGCGCCTTTCGCGGCCCTCCCGCTATCATCGGCCTCCCCCGATCGAAGGAATTCGACCATGAGCGATGCCGTCCTCGTCACGGTCAGCGCCGGTACCGCGACGATTTCCCTCAATCGCGCCCATGTCCACAACGCATTCGATGACGCGCTGATCGCCGACCTGACGACAACGCTCGACCGCTGCGACCAGGACGCGTCGATCCGCGCGGTGGTGCTGACCGGAATCGGCGCGTCGTTTTCCGCCGGTGCCGACCTGCACTGGATGCAACGCATGGCGGACGCCAGCGAAGCGGATAACCGCGCCGACTCCGAGCGTCTCGCAACGCTGATGCGCACGCTCAATTTCCTGTCGAAGCCGACCGTCGCGCGCGTCAACGGATCGGCCTACGGCGGCGGCGTCGGCTTGATCGCGTGTTGCGACATCGCGATCGGCGTCGACCATGCGAAGTTCTCGCTGAGCGAAGTGAAGCTCGGACTGGTGCCCGCGGTCATTTCGCCGTACGTCAACGCAGCCATCGGTGCGCGCCAATCACGGCGCCTCTTCGTCAGTGGAGAAATCTTCGGCGCCACCACGGCCGCGCGGATCAACCTGCTGCACGAAGCGGTCGTTGCCGATCAATTGGATGAATCCATCGACCGGATCCTGCACTGGCTCGCAAAGGGCGGCCCGATTGCACAGGCGGAAGCCAAGCAGCTCGCGTTGCGCGTCGGCGGCATGACGCGCGAGTCGGCCGAGCGGGCAGACCTCGAAAACGCACGCCTGATCGCCCGGCTGCGGGTTTCCGCCGAAGGCCAAAAGGGCCTCGCCGCCTTTCTCGACAAGCGCGCCGCCGACTGGAATGCGTGAATGCGTGAACGCAATTCCGACGAACCGCCTGCACACCAGAATGGTAACTTACGGTGCGCCTGATAAAGATCGATACCCCGACGTCCAACCCAATTCTCCCGCGCCATCACGCGCGCCTCCGTGTGACGATGAATGTTCACTAGAATCCTGATCGCCAACCGCGGCGAAATCGCCTGCCGCGTCATGCGCACCTGTCGCGCGCTCGGCATCGAGACGGTCGCGGTGTATTCGCAGGCCGACGCCACCGCGCAGCATGTGCGCCAGGCCGACATCGCCTTTCCAATCGGCGGACCGCGACCGGTGGATTCGTATCTGCGCGCCGATGCGATCATTGACGTCGCACTCCGCAGCGGCGCGCAGGCCATTCATCCCGGTTACGGGTTCCTGTCGGAGAACGCCGATTTTGCCGAGGCGGTCGAGACAGCGGGACTGGTGTTCATCGGACCATCAGCCGACTCCATGCGCCGCATGGGTTCGAAGGCCGGTGCAAAGGAACTGATGTCGGCACGCGGCGTGCCGGTGGTGCCGGGCTACACCGGCGAGGACCAGGATCCTCAATTGCTCGCGCGCGAAGCGGAGCGGATCGGATTTCCGCTGATGATCAAGGCGGCATACGGCGGCGGTGGGAAAGGCATGCGCATCGTGCGCATCGCCGGCGAGTTTGCCGCGCTGCTCGAAAGCTGCCAGCGCGAAGCGAAGAACGCGTTCGGGCGCGATCGGGTACTGCTTGAACGTTACATCGAGAAGCCGCGCCACATCGAGTTCCAGATCTTCGGCGACCGGCACGGAACGATCGTGCACCTCAACGAGCGTGAATGCTCGGCGCAGCGCCGGTACCAGAAGGTTCTGGAGGAAACGCCCTCCCCGTTCGTCACGCCGGAGCTGCGCTCGACGATGGGCGCCGCCGCGATCGCGGCAGGGCGCGCACTCGACTACGTCAACGCGGGAACCGTCGAATTCATCGTTGGCCAGGGCGGCGATTTCTACTTCATGGAGATCAACACGCGCCTGCAGGTCGAGCATCCGGTCACCGAAATGGTGCTGGGCCTCGATCTGGTGGAATTGCAATTGCGCGTCGCGGCGGGCGACGCGTTGCCTGCCGCACTCGTCGACACATCCCCGATTCCGCAGAACGGACACGCGATCGAACTGCGCCTGTATGCCGAGGATCCCGAACAGGGTTTCCTGCCCGGCTCCGGCACGCTGAATCGTTTGCGGCTCCCGCCGGCTTCGGAACACGTGCGCATCGATTCGGGCGTGGTCGAAGGCGATACGGTCACGATTTTCTATGACCCGATGATCGCCAAGCTGATCGTCTGGGACACGACGCGCGACGCGGCGCTCGTGCGCATGCGCGAGGCACTCGCCGCGTGCGACATCGTCGGGCCCAAGTCGAACATCGACTTCCTCGAGCGCCTCGTGCGTCACCCGATCGTCACCAGTGGACGCATCGACACCGGCTACCTCGACCGACACCTCGACGAGTTCGTCGGTTCCGGTGACACGGACGATTCCAGCGCTCTGCTCGCCGCCGCCGTTGCGTGGTTGCTGCACGAGGAGGCCGAGGCGCCGCGCCGTGCCGGCGCATCGGGAGATCCGTACTCCCCGTGGGCACGCGCCGATGGCTGGCGCATTGCGCATCCCGGCAAGCGCATCGTTACGCTGCTCGATCGCGGTGAGCGGATTGAGGTCGTCGCGCATGGTTCCGGCGGAAGCTACAGCCTCGATCATGTGCAACGCCACCACACGATCGCCCATGCGTCGCTGAAGAACGACGTTCTCACTGCCTCGCTCGACGATGTCGCGAAGCGATGGAACATCACCATCGATGGTAACCGGATCGGGATCCACGATGGCGCGCGACGGCGCGTCGTTGCCCACGCTCCCGCGTTCGCCTACGCAAGCAGCGCGAAGGTGACCGGGGATCGCGTGGTGGCACCGATGCCGGGCCGGATCGTGCTGGTCAAGCGGAATGCCGGCGACGAAGTGACTGAAGGCGAAGAGCTGGTCGTGATGGAAGCGATGAAGATGGAGCTCAGTCTCAAGGCGCCGCGTGCGGGCCGCATCGACAGCGTGCAGGCAGTGGCTGGCGAATTCGTCGAAGCCGACGCGGTGCTTGTCAAACTGGAGATGGTCTTGTGACGACACTGCGTTCGCCCCTGCTGTCCATGCTGCTCACGCTTGCCACGCTCGCGGGCTGCGTCGAGACACGCTTCGAGTCGCCGCTCGGCGACAACATCGAAACCTGCGATGCGCGCTGGAAAGGCCTGTGGCTGCCAACCGACGCGGAGCGTGCGAAAAACGGCGACGATGCAACCGCATTCCACATCAACGACGATTGCGAATTCACGGTGATCGAACAGCCCGAGAAGGGCGATCCGCTGAAGCGGCTGCACGTGCCGATCAACTACGTTCACGCGAATGGCAACGACTACATCGTCGTCGCCGAAAGTGCGGTCAAGGGTCTGGTCTCGCTCAATCCGCCGCACGCGATCGATCCTGCACCGGACAAGGATTATTTCTTCGCGCGCTATCGCGTTCGCGGCGACCGGATCGAGGTGTTTGCGGTCGACAGTACGAAGGTCGCGAAACTCGTCGTCGACGGCAAGGTCGACGGCACCGTGGACAAGCGCGCGAACGAACTGCACGTCTTCGTACGCGGCAACCGCGCGCGCATGCTCGAACTGGTGCGCCACGAATCGATCTTCGAGGACACCTCGTCCCTGCAAATGCAGCGCAGCCGCCTGTCGCTTGCCGACTTCGAGAAATCGCTTGTGCCGGTGCATTCTCCCGGCACCGACCTGCGGAAGCGGCCATGACCCTGCCCCAGGCGGTGCGAATCGTCGAAGTCGGCGCACGCGATGGTCTGCAGAATGAAAAGACCATCGTCCCGACAGCGACAAAGATCGAACTGATCGATCGTCTGTCCGCCACCGGGCTGCAAGCGATCGAGGCGACCAGCTTTGTCAGTCCCAAGTGGATTCCACAGCTCGCCGATGCACGCGAGGTGTTCGAAGGAATCACCCGCAAGCCCGGCGTGACGTATCCGGTGCTCGTGCCGAACCTGCAGGGCTACGAGCGTGCACGCGAGGTCGGTGCGGTCGAGGTCGCAATCTTCACCGCAGCGTCTGAAGCCTTCAACCGGAAGAACGTGAATGCGTCGATCGACGAATCGATCGCCCGCTTCGAACCGGTGTTCGAACGCGCGCGAGCCGACGGCGTGAAGGTGCGCGGCTATGTCTCCACGGTGCTCGGATGTCCGTACCAGGGTGACGTACCCGTTGCCGACGTCGTTCGCGTCGCGAAACGTCTTCACGATCTCGGCTGCTACGAGGTATCGCTCGGCGACACCATCGGCATCGGCACGCCGTCGAAGGCACGTGCGATGCTCCGGGCGGTTTCGGCCGAGATGCCGATGTCCGCGCTCGCCGTGCATTTCCACGACACGCGCGGGCAGGCGCTGGCGAACATCTACGCCTGCCTGGACCTCGGCGTCCGCGTGGTCGACGCCTCGGTGGCGGGTCTCGGCGGATGCCCCTACGCGCAGGGCGCAAGTGGCAACGTCGCTACGGAAGACGTCGTCTACATGCTGCACGGCATGGGCGTCTCGACCGG
>NZ_JBDSWZ010000027.1:0-6523 GCF_039926425.1 Dokdonella sp. | reverse complement strand
TTTGGAGAATGAGATCCCCGATCTTGCTTGCATGCATCGAAACGATCAAGCGCGTGACTGATGGAGCGATGCACGATGGCGGATTTGCGTCCGCGCTGCTGCCGCTGGATATGGGCACGCGGTGCGTCCCGCACACGAATGTTCACGTGACGCACGGTCTGTCGAATCCACTCGATCCGTCAGCGTCGGATGCGCACGACTGCGCGATGCGTCGCATCGCGCTTGCCGGACGCGGCGGCGACGACTGGACGCGCGCCGCGGGTTCGTGGTCACCAGCGGCGCGCGTTGGTCAACGGGTGCTGGCGGCTGTGTCGACGTAGCGCGTGTCTGTGGGGCCAGCGCCGGAAATGTAGACCGTCACCGGCTTGTCTCCGGTCCGCGCGAAGTGGGCGACACCCGAGGGTTCGGTGTAAAAACCGCCTGGGCCCAACTTCTTCACAGAGTCATTCGCCGTCTCTCCGTAGCCGAACGACCACTCGCCGGAAACGACGACGACGGATCTGGAATCACGGTGCGTGTGCGCGGCGATCCGCGTGTTCGCTGGCACGAGCAACGCGATCGTGTACGGTCCGTCCTTCAACGGATTGCCTTCGAGAATCACGCTGCGAATGCCCGCGACGCCAGACGTGCCGGGGCCTGCGATGATTTCTGGCAGCGCGGCAATCTCTTGCGCCGTGAGTCGGATTCCCGGCTCGTTCGGACCGCCGGCGTACGCAATACGAGCGACGCCGTCGACCAAGAGCCAAGCACTGACGATCAGACATGCGCGCAGGGCAATCATTTGTGCGCATCCAGGAACGCTCTTGCCAGCGCGATCGTGGCGGTGGGGTTTTCTTCCATGATCCAGTGCCCGGACTTGGGCACGATTCCCTCTTGGACGTTGCCCGCAGCAAAGCGCATCACCGTCGCCATCATCGGGCCGAACGATTTCTCGCCACCCACCGCAAGCACCGGCATGGTCAGCTTGCCGGTCGCAACGAACGCCTTGTTGTCGATCGCGTCCTGATCGAACGCGGCAAACTGGGCGAATCCGGAATGCATCGCCCCGGGAAGTGCATACAGTGTTGCGTAATGCTCTCGCGCGGCTTCGCTGAAGTGGCTCGGGTCGGCCGAGAACTCGTTCCAGAATCGATCGAGGTAGATGCGCTCGCGCCCCGCGACCAGGCGCTCCATGTCGGGACCGCCGAAGCGGAAATGCCACAGCAGCGGATTTTTCAGGATCTCGTCCCACGGACCCACGCCCGGCAACGGTGCATCGATCAGCACGAAGTTGCGCACCCGGTCCGGATGCATGGCTGCAAACGCGTAGCCCACCATGTTGCCGATGTCGTGGGCCACGAGGTCGGCTTTCGTGATCTTCAAGGCATCGAGCACGCCGGCAACATCGCCGGCCTGGGTCTTCTTGTCGAATCCTCCGGCGGGTTTCGACGAAAGCCCGAGTCCGCGCAGATCGGGAACGACCACTGTGTGGTCGCGCGCGAGATTGGCGGCCAGCGGTGCCCACATGTCGCCGGTTTCCCCATACCCGTGAATCAGGACGACCGCCGGGCCGTGGCCTCCGCTGCGGACATGGATGGTGGCACCGTTCGTTGGAATATCCCTGACGACGAAATCGGAGGGGAACGGAACCATCTGTGCAGTTGCATTTATTGCCAGCGAAAGCATCGCCAGCGAAACCAGCCATTTCAACATCGTCATGCCTCTCTCGTGGGGTTGCGGATACGTTGGCAGACGGCCCGCAATGCCGGTAGCCTTCGAACGACTGATCGGGTTTTCGGAAATGCCGGACAATGCTGAAGTTCGAAGGGATCGAGACGTTCGTTGCCGCAGCCGAACAGGGATCGCTGAGCGCTGCCGCGCGCACGTTGGGAGTGTCCCGTTCCGTCGTCAGCGAGCGGCTGGCTGACCTCGAACGTGACGTCAACGCACGGCTGATCCAGCGCACGACGCGGCGGATGACCTTGACGGAGGACGGCGTCGCTTTCCTGCCGCGCGCGCGACGGATCCTGCAGGACGTGTCGACTGCGGCTGCCGAACTTGCGGAGCGGCGCGGCGAATTGACCGGGTCGTTGCGCATCTCGGCGCCCGTCAGCTTCGGCTACCTGCATCTGGGGCCTGCGCTGTATCCATTCCTGCAACGACATCCCGGCATCGATCTGACGCTCGATCTCGACGATCGGTTCGTCGACATCGAAGCGGACGGCTACGACGCGGTCATACGGCACGGCCCGATCCGCGCTTCCGGCGTCGTTGCGTTGAAGCTCGCGCAAAGCTGCCGTCGGCTTGTGGCGTCCGCGTCCTACCTCGGCGCGAACGGGACGCCGCAGAGAGTGCCGGATCTGGAGCAACATCGCGCGATCCTCTACACGAACCGCACGTCGGACTGGCGGTTCGTCACCGCGGGAAGCGTTCGTGCCGTACAGCCGCAGCGCGCGTTTCGCGTCAACAATGGACTGGTGATGCGAGATGCTGCAGTGGCGGGCCTGGGCATCGCGCTGCTGCCGAGCTTTCTCACGCATCGCGAAGTGCAGCAGGGAATTCTGCGGATCGTGGACGTCGGTGCGGAACCCGAAACTGCAGAGATCAATCTCGCGTTCCCCGACGCGCAACGTCCGTCTGCGAAACTGCGCGCAGTCGTTGATTTTCTACGGGATGCGTTCGGCACGCCCCCGTATTGGGACATCGCCTGACGCGCCGCGCAGGCTCGGGTTCAAGGCCACCGACCGGGTGACATGTGGCTTCCTGGCTGGCGATGGGAAGGCCGCGTCTCTGCGACGCGTCGGTTTTTTCGATTACGCCTCTGTCGCAATGACGTCCGGCCTCGAACCCGCTGTTTCGGTGCGATTGCGTCCGAGGCGCTTGGCGACATACATCGCTTCGTCCGCACGGATCAGCGCTTCGTCGAACGACCCGCCGGGCGGAACATCGCAAATGCCTGCGCTGATCGTAAAAGAAAATCGCTCGCCCTGTGTGGTGTGCAAGGCCATTCGCCCGCACGCCTCGCGAATCGATTCGGCGAGCACCAGCGCGGCGTGGCTGTCGGATCCGGGCAGGACGACGCAGAACTCCTCGCCCCCCATCCGTGCCACCAGGTGCTCGGGCGTGGTCCTGTCACGCAACACGTCGGCCAACTTTGTCAGCGCGTGATCGCCGCCGCCGTGACCGTAACGATCGTTGAGTGCCTTGAAATGATCGACGTCGATGGCGACCACGCTGGACCCCGTCGCAAGCGTACGCGTTCGTTGCTGGATGTCGTCCAGTGCGCGAAAGAATCCCCGACGGTTGCGCAGACCGGTCAGCCAGTCGGTCAATGCATGATCGGATTCGCGCGCCGCAAGCAGCGCGAACTGCAACGCGAGGCAACCCACAGCCAGCGCGAGCATGAAGAGCAGCGAGGCGAGACTGAAGAACGCACGGTGATAGCTTTCGGCCATCTCGGCCGAAGCAGGCAACAGCTTCGAAACCGTGGCATACGACCAGGTGAACACCAGCAGATAGACGATCACGATGACCCGCAGGCGGCGGTAGATGGACGCGATTTCCGGTCGCGGGTGGTGCCTCAGACTCTGCTGCAGCGCGAACAGGTAAATCGCCTGCCCAAACGCAGTCAGCAGGATTCGCAGTCGTGTATTGGGCCACAGAACATCGAAGCTCAGCAGGCCAACGATCGGAATCACAATGAGCAGCGCCAGAAGCCAGCGGTTGAACGGCTGCGCCGCGAATCGCCAGAACCCCATCAGCAAGCACACGCTGGAGGCGGTGATCGCAGAATGATTGGACAGCGTCAGCAGGTGTTCCCATTCTGGCTGGTTCGGCGTCAGGAACAGGATCAGCGCGACTCCGTTGAGAAAAAGGCCCAGCGCCCAGAAGTGTGTCGCGTCGTCGCCCTTGCGACCGCTGCCGACATAGAGCAGCAGGCCCGCGAGGATTGCCTGGATCAGCGCGCGACTCAGCGTGAGCGTGGGAACATCGAGCGAGATGTCGAGAACATTCATGCGCAGATCGGATCAGGGCGGACGGACACTGGAATTCGGAGCGGAGGTCTTTGTTTCATCAGCGGGTGCGTTGCTGGCGCTCGGGCAGCAAACGACGAACGCATCAGTATCGGTGAGCCGGGGCGCAATCGTGCTGAACGGGTCCGGCATGCGTTGACTGCATCCAACGCGTCAGATTGGCTGAATGCCGTCCATTGGGCAAATCGCGCAACGATGCGCGCGAGACTTCCGGCTGGGCTTCGACCGTCGGTTGCGGCTGCTCGCGGCGTTGATGCGGCGTTTAGCGCCCTTGCGAGGCGAGTACATGCACGAGGGCGCCGACCGTCAGCCAACCACCTTCGATGATCGATGCACGCGCGCCTCCAATGTGCCGAAGCCCCAGGCGCGCGTCGACACCCAGCAGGCGAGACAGATACCCGCATGGCGGGCAGCCGCCGGTCAGTCGGAGTCGCACGTCGCCGATCGCGATGACCGCGCCGTGCAGCGCGTCGAGATCGAGACCGCGGATGACGAGATTTCGGCGCAGGTCGCATGCGCCGAGGTTGGCGACGAGGCGGGCATTGCATTCGGCGATGGCCATCGCGTCGATGATCGACACATGGCGTGCGCCGGCGGTCACTTCAAACCGTCCGGAAAATGTGCCGATGCCTGATTCGTAACGATCGCCGAGCAAACCGCGTCCGACGATCGCCTCGACGCCTGAGCGTGAGCTCATCGGCGCGCCGGCCGTTGCAGCGATGCACACGGCGTCGAGCGTTCCGGAAACTGCGTTGCCCATCCGCCGCCGTCCTTCGTTGGTCGATCGCGTTGATTGCCGCACAACCTGTCATGGGAGAGACCCGTGAGCAAGCACGATGAACACGTAACCAGCGTGCAGGAACGACGTCCGGTTCGCTGGCGCGTTTGCTGAGCGTTGTGTGCCACGCGTCAGGCGGGGCGCCCTGTGTGCGATTTCGAATTGAACCGTGGCGGGCGCGGCGACTGGGATTTTCAATCACGACAGGAGCAGGCGACGATGAACCGACTTCTCGTTTTGACGCTTGACGAACCGACCACGAGGCCTGATCAGCAGATCATCGTCGTCCGCGAAAGCGGACAGGTCGCCTGCTACCTTTACGTCGACACGATCGATCGTCTTGCACACGACCGGCATGAAGATCTTCCCGAAGCCCAGGCGCGCGCGCTGATGGCGTAGGCGCGGTGTTTTTTCACTGTCCCATCGCGCACAGCAGGAACGATCGCTGCGCGTCGGGTCTGACCGCAGCGTAGATCGGCAGAAATGCCTTCAGCGTCCGTTTCATCCGCACTTTCTACTGTCAATGCACAGTCGGCATGGCGGCTTGTGCGAATCATCCCCGAAACGTTCGGGTCGCGTGCCGGCTGGACACCTGCGATGCGCGGCGAGCGTTCAACGACTCGCCGCGTTTTCGCCCCCTCTCTGCAAAGCCACCAGGAGCTCTCCAGTGGAAGCGATCGCGCTGCTCGTCAATGACCACAAGATTCTTCGCGGCTTGCTCGGCAAGTTGGAGAAATCCACGCCGAAGGCTGCCGCCACGCGCACGAAATTGCTCGCATCGATCAAGGCCAACATCGAGGCACACACCACGATCGAGGAAGAGATTTTCTATCCCGCGTTCCAGGAAGCTGGGAAAAAGGGTGATGACGACAAGATGTATTTCGAGGCGCTCGAGGAACACAGGGCGGCCGGCGACCTCGTCCTTCCCGACTTGCTCGCGACCGATCCAGCCAGCGAGCAATTTGGTGGGCGTGCGAAAGTGCTCAAGGAAATGATCGAGCACCACGCAGGTGAGGAAGAAAAAGAGATGTTCCCCAGAGCGCGCAAGCTGCTCGATCTTGCGGCTCGCAAATCGCTTGGGGCGCAGATGGAAAAGCGTCGCAAGGAACTGCTCGGCAGGAACGCGTGAGAAAGCCGTCATGACCACTCACGATCGGAAAGATCTCCCGCAGGATCGCGGTTCCCCGCAGGTTCCAGCGGCCGAGACACACACGGACCGCGAGGAGCGGAAGCAGAAGGAAAGTGACGCGCTGGATCGGGCGCTGGAGGAAACATTTCCCACCAGTGATCCGGTTTCTCCGTTTGTTCCAGCGATTCCGACGGAATCTGCACAATCGGAGAACCAGCTGTCGCGCACTCAGACGTGCGCTCACGCCGGCTGCGCGTGCACCGTGATCGCACCTGAGCTGTGGTGCTCTGATGCCTGCAAGGAGTTGCAGCAGGGTTATCAGCATGCGGACACCGGCAGCTGCGGATGCGGACACGCGAATTGCTCGGCAACGTAGGCGAGGGCTCGCGTGGCAGGAGTCAATCGTCGACGGGTCAAGGAGGCCGCGGCTCGATGTCGATGAGTCGATTGGCTGGATGGCGTGCGAGGACATGCGCGTGATGGCGAAGCCGCCAGATCTCCGACGCTCTGATGCCCTAGATGCCGACGCTCCTAGACTACAAAGCGCGTTGGACGCCAGCCTGCATCAACCGAGCAAGTCGTCATTTGCCCGCTCACGTAGCA
>NZ_JBDSWZ010000026.1:0-13474 GCF_039926425.1 Dokdonella sp. | reverse complement strand
CTTTCTGCATTCTCTTCCTCAAACGCGCCTATCCCATGACGTTTTTTCGCAACCTCAGCCTGTTCCGCTTCCCGGAGAGTGTGTCCAAGTCCCTGAACACTCTCGACAAGGAGCTGGAATCAAAGCGCCTCCGCGAGTGTGGGCCAATGGAATTGGCCACACGCGGCTTCGTGTCGCCCTTTGGAAGGGACAGCGAGGACTTGGTGCACCAGATTGGTGCATTTTCGCTCGTCTCGATCGGCTCGGAGGAGCGCTTGCTTCCGAGCGTCGTGGTCAACGAGGAACTTGCCGACAAGCTGTCGAAGATCACCGAGAAGGAAGGTCGGAGGATTGGTGGAAAAGAACGCAAGCGATTGAAAGAAGAAGTGATTTCGGAACTTCTGCCGCGTGCCTTCATACGCCCGTCACGACTCTCTGCTTATCTGGACAGCGAACGCGGCTGGTTCGTGGTCGACAGTGCAAGCCGGAAATCTGCCGAGGATGCGGTGACGGAAGTGCGTGAGGCGCTGGGGCGATTTCCGGCGACACCGATGGCGCCCGAGGAATCTCCGCGCAACCTGATGACGGACTGGCTGGTTGGTGGCAAGCTGCCCGAGGGTCTGGTGCTCGGCGAGGAAGTCGAACTGCGCGATCCCGCGGAGGCCGGCGCCATCGTCCGCTGCCGTCGTCAAGACCTTGAATCGGATGAAGTCAGGGAACATCTGAAGTCGGGCAAGCAGGTGTTCCAGTTGGGACTGGTGTTCGAGGATCGGATGAGTTTCGTGCTCGGCGAGGATCTCGTCGTGCGCAAGCTGCGATTCCTGGATGTCGTTCTGGATCAGATGGGCGAGGACACTGCGGAATCCGCACGTGCCGAGCTGGATGCAAGCTTCGCGTTGATGACGCTCGAATTGAGGACCCTGTTCGAGCGCCTTGAGCAATGGTTCGGTTTACCGCGGCCAGGCGAACGCGACTAGCGTTCCCCCGGACGTTTGCAGTGGAGTGACGACGTGGACTTCGCGAACGACTACCTTGAGTTGCCGACGCCTGCGGGCGAGATGATCAAGGTCCTGCGCAAGAGCCATCCGCAGGCGCGCCGATTGCGCCTGACTGTCACGCCTTCGGGCGCACGCGTGACCTATCCCGAGGGAACCCACCCGGCGCAGGTGTTCGCCTTCCTTCGCAAACACGGCGAATGGCTCGAGCGGAAGCTTGATGAATTGAGTCTTGGATCGGCGCCGCCCGCGCTGAAGCCGGGCGCCGCGACGGTGATGCCGCTGCGTGGAGAGACCACGAGGCTGTCGTGGCGCGATGGGCCGTATCCGCGCATCGAGCAGCTCGATGATCGCCTGGTGCTGACGTTGCCGCGCCCGCACGGCAAGTCCACTCTGCCGGCTGCGCGCGCGCTGCTGCGTTCATTCCTCGAAGCGCAGATCCGCCGCGACGTGAGCCGCTATCTCGCGCGCTATTGTCCGGAACTCGAACGCGCTCCGACCGCGGTGAAACTCCGTCCGCTGAAAAGCTTGTGGGGCAGCCTCGACACGCGCGACAGGGTAACGCTCGATCTTGCGCTCGCGCTGGCGCCCCCGGCGGCTCTGCGCTATGTCGTGGTGCACGAGCTTTGCCATTTGCGTATCCGAAGTCACGCGCCGCGTTTCTGGGCGCTGGTCGAGAAGCTCTATCCGGAATGGCGCGAACAACGCGACTGGCTGAGGATCCATGGGCAGGCGTTGAAGGCGGAACTCACCCGCCTGCTGCAAGCGTCCGACGCGTGAAGTTGGCGTCAGCGGCACGCTGCTGACATTACGTCGTGTGGGCGTCGCGGAACGTACGAATGGCCGCTGCGACGGCCGGCGCATTGTCCATGTGCAGGTGATGGTAGCCGGGCAGGTCGACGACATTGATGTTCGCCACCTGTGCCGCGCGCTGGTCAATCATCTCCCTCGGCAGGTAACTCGTTGGCGGATCGGCCAGCACCACCAGCGTGGGTGACTGGATGCCGGCGAGCATCGACAGGATTTGCGCCTCGGTATAGCGCTGGGCGCTGGCAAGCATCAATCGTGCGTCGCTCGACCAGATCACGCCACCATCGACCTCGAGCGTGCCGCGCTCGACCAGCGCCCGCGCGGCCCGCTCCGAAAGGTTGCCCGCTCGCATGCGAACGCTGATCGCGGAATCGAGATCCGGATGCACGCGTAGCGATTTTCGCGCGCCAAATGTCGCGCGCTGATCGATGGATCGGCGCAGCTGCGAGAGCGATTCGTCGGCGCCTCCGGCCAGCGGGCGAAGCGCTTCGATCAGCAACAGATGGCCGACCCGCTCGGGGTACAGCGCTGCGAACAGGCTGGCGAGCGAGCCGCCGAGGGAGTGGCCAAGCAGATCCACGCGTTCCCACCCGAAATGATCCGCGATCGCGCGGATCTCGTCGAAATGGTCGGTGTAGTGGTACCACGCGCCTTCGGCGATGTGCGGAGAACGTCCATGCCCGCGCAGGTCGATCGCGACCACATGCCAATCCGTGCTGAGAAGCGGTGCGAGCAAGTCGAAGCTGCCCGCGTTGTCGAGCCAGCCATGCAGCGCAAGCAGCGGCGGCAACGCCGGATCGCCCCAGCACTTCGCCGCAAGAGTCAGCTGCCCGCACGCGATGGGATATTCCTCAGCGCGAGGCATCGACGTTGCGCAACTGTTCCTGTCGGCTGCGAATGGCGGCACGCTGGGCAGTGACGCGTGCTGCGTCCCAGCCTGGATCGAATTCCGGCCAACCTTGCGCATGCCGCAGGACCAGATCGGACAGCGCTGCCACGTGGTCGTCACTGGCATTGAGCGAAGGGATGTACTCGAACCGTTCACCGCCCGCGCGCAAAAAGCGCGCATGGTTGGTCAGTGCGATTTCCTCCAGCGTCTCGAGGCAGTCGACCGAAAATCCAGGGCATAGAACCTGGACGCGCTTGATTCCCTGCCCGGGCAGGGCCTCCAGCGTGGGTTCCGTATACGGCTTCAGCCATGCTGCCCGGCCCACACGCGACTGGAACGCGACGATCATCTCGTCGTCGGCCAGGCCGAGCCGTTCACGCAATCGACGCGCGGTCGCCTGGCACTGGCAGAAATAGGGATCGCCGGCACGGAAGTACTTTGCGGGAATCCCATGGAACGAGAGCAGCAGTCGCGGCGCGCGTCCGTGACGCTGCCAGTGCAGTTCGACACTGCGTGCGAGCGCCTCGATGTAGCGCAGCTCGGAATGATAGTCGGCGATGAAACGGAACTCCGGCACCCAGCGCCACGTGGACAGCTCGCGGGTGACCGCGTCGAGCACCGACGCGGTGGTCGTGCCGGAATACTGAGGGAAGAGCGGGAGCACCAGAAGCCGCTGCGCCCCCGCCGCTGCGAGCTCGCGCAAAGCGCCTCCGATCCCCGGATCGCCATAGCGCATTGCGTGCCGCACGATGACGGGGCCGCGGCAGAGCGTTTGCAGCGATTCCTGCAATTTGTCGGTGAGTGCCGCTGTGCCGGTGGCCAGCGGCGACCCTTCTGCCGTCCAGATCTTCGCGTACAGAGCCGCGGATCTCGCCGGACGGATGCGCAGGATCAACCCATGAAGAATCAGCCGCCAAAGCCACCGCGGCAGCTCGACAATTCGTGGATCGGCAAGAAATTCGGACAGGTAACGACGCACGGCACGCGTGGTCGGCGCGGACGGTGTGCCGAGATTGACCAGCAAAACGCCGGTCGAAGGCACGCTGTCGTGTCGGTAATTGGGTAGTCCGAAGTAGCGCGGCATCGTTCGATTGGGAATACGTGAGTCTGGGCAACGCCGCAGCCATGCGCCGCGCGGACAGTGAAATCGCCTGCGCCGGCCTGGTTTTGATGCGTCCGGGATTACTGCTAGACTCGGAACGTCACCGCGGACCACCGCGGGACTGTTCATTACCTACAACGATAACACGCCGCCATGCGCTCACTGTTCCGCCTCATCGCGGCAGGGATGCTTGTCTGTTCTGCATTTCCGGGAAATGCGGCGACGGTGGCTTATGGCGAATCGTTCGATACTCTTTATCGCATCGACCTTGCCACCCGCGAGGCGACGAGTATCGGCACGGCCGGGACGTTTTCCGGACAAAATATCGCCAATATCAGCGGTTTGACCGCTGCCACCAACGGCTCTCTGTATGCCGTTGCGGGTGGCTTCAAACTCCTGCTCGAGGTCGATCCTGTCGCCGGCCTTGGTGCGGTCATTGGCAGCCTCGGTCTTTCCGGCCAAGGGTCTGGGCAGTTCGACGCCCTCGATCTCGGCATGACGTCCGATTGCGACGGAAATTTCTGGCTGGTGTCCGGAGTGCTCAAGCAGCTCTGGAAAGTGGATCCGCGGACGGGCGCGACGACACGCGTTGGCGATACGGGCTTTGCCATTTCCGGTCTGGTGGCCCGCGGCGGTGTTCTCTACGGCAGCGGCAGCCGCGCCGATCACGGCTTCTACCGCATCAACGAGACCACTGGCGCCGCAACCCTGGTCGGAAATTTCGGCGCTGGCGCGCCCAGTATCCTCAACTCGGTTTCAATGAGTTTCGACGCCGACGGGACGTTGTGGGCAGTGCTGAACTATGTGCCTCCGACCAATGGCGACGTGGTTCCCGACTGGAGCGACCTGGCCAAAATCGATCCGACCACCGGGGCGATGACCGTCGTCGGTCCAATCACCGGTCCGGCTGCGCTCAGGCAGGCGGGCATGAAAGGCTTCGTCATCAGCCCGCTCCAGTGCCTCGGCGGATCGGTGAGCCCGCAACCGGCGCCAATCGGGTCGCCATGGGCGCTCGGTCTCCTCGGTCTTCTCGTCGGCGCAGCGGGATTGAGGCGCTCCCGGCGACTGGCTTGCTGACAGCAACGGCGCGCGCTTCACGCAGGACTCAGCTCACTGCGGATATGTTGGATCGAATATCCTGACCGGAGATGTCGATGCATCGTGCCTTGTTTGCGTTCGCCGCAGTCCTTCTGAGTGCTTTCGCGCTTCCCGCGCTGGCGGGCGAAGAGGAGCAGACCCGCGCTGAGAACGCGGTTCGTGTACTCAACGAGGTGATGCAGGCGCCAGACCAGGCGATCCCGCGCGAATTGCTGCAGAGCGCCCACGCGATCGCCGTGATTCCCGACGTGATCAAGGCTGGTCTGGTCATTGGCGGACGGCATGGAAATGGGGTGATTGCGGTCAAGAACCGTGACGGAACGTGGTCGAACCCGAGCTTCATCGGCTTGACCGGCGGCAGCATCGGCTTCCAGGCCGGAGTCTCCTCCACCGACGTCGTTCTGGTATTCCGAACGCAGCGTGGGGTCGATTCGATCGTCCATGGAAAATTCACCATCGGGGCCGATGCATCGGCCGCGGCAGGCCCGGTCGGGCGCTCGGCACAGGCTTCGACCGATGCCCAGTTGAAAGCGGAGATCTACTCCTACTCTCGCGCACGCGGGCTGTTCGCCGGCGCGGCGCTCGATGGCACGGCATTGACGATCGACAACGATGCCAACAAGGCTGTCTATGGTGACGGAATCACCGCGCGTCGGATCTTCGACGGCGGAGTCACCAACGTGCCCAACGCCGTCGTGGATTTCCGCGACCGGCTCGAGGAGTACACTAGCCGCCAGTGATCGCGCTGCCGCGTCGTGCGCGGCGCGCGTTTATCGCGTTTCGCAGGTCGACACGGATGGCGTGGCGATCATCATTCACGCGAGTGCAGTGTCCCGCCCGGGATGACTGCCGGCACTCGTCCAGAGGAAATCGTCATGGGTGGTTTGAGCATCTGGCACTGGCTGATCGTGCTCGTGATCGTTGCGCTGGTTTTCGGGACCAAGCGACTGCGCAACATCGGCGAGGACGTGGGCAGCGCAATCAAGGGATTTCGCAAGGGCATGCAGGACGGTGACAGCGATGCGCAGCCGCAGCTGAAGGCGGATCCGCCCCCCGTGGAGCCGGCAACGAACGAGCGCAAGTCCGAACGCGCCGAATAAGCGCAGGCGTCCTCCACGGCAATCGAATCGTTTCAGGATCCGCACCGCATGTTCGACATCGGCTTCAGCGAAATCGGGCTGATCGCAGTGGTCGCGTTACTGGTCCTCGGACCGGAGCGTTTGCCCAAGGTTGCCCGTACGGTCGGAGCGCTGGTGCGTCGTGCCCGTTCCAGCTGGCAGAGTGTGCGCACCGAGATCGAGCGGGAATTGCAGGCGGAAGACCTCAAGAAAACGTTTGAGGACACCCGGCGCTCGGCGGATGTCCGCAGCGACGTCAATGCGGCCGCAGCGGATGTCGAAAACGTCATGCGCGGTCCTGCACCGTCAACCCGACACGTGCCCACCGATGAGCCAAGCTGAGTCTGGCGACGCCGACGGCGGCGAGCAGTCCTTCATCTCGCATCTGGTCGAATTGCGCGAACGCCTGTTGAAGGCGGTCGCTGCGGTGCTCATCGTGCTGTTGCCGCTGCTTTTCTTCGCCAACAAGTTGTACGGCTGGCTGGCACTGCCGCTGATCCGGCACCTGCCGCAGGGCGGCACCATGATCGCGACCGAAGTCGCGTCGCCGTTCCTCACGCCGTTGAAACTCGCGTTTTTCGTCGCGCTGTTCATCGCGATTCCGGTGGTGCTTTACCAGCTCTGGGCGTTCGTGGCGCCGGGTCTGTATCGCAGCGAGAAGCGGCTTGCGGTTCCAATCCTCGTTTCCGCAGTGCTGCTGTTCTACATCGGGTGTGCGTTCGCGTATTTTCTCGTCCTTCCCGCCGTCTTCACGTTCATGACGTCGGTCGCGCCCGCGGGCGTCGCGGTGATGCCGGACATCGGCCGTTACCTCGATTTTGTCCTGATGCTGTTTCTTGCCTTCGGACTCTGTTTCGAAGTGCCCGTCGTGCTCGTGATCCTCGTCGCGCTCGGTGTGGTGACGCCCGACCAGCTCGCCGGAAGCAGGCGTTATGCGATCGTCGGCGCCTTCGTCATTGCCGCGGTTCTGACGCCACCCGACGTTCTTTCGCAGACGATGCTCGCGGTACCGATGTGCCTTCTGTACGAGGTTGGAATTTTCGGCGCGCGCACCTTGACCGCCGGCAAATCCTCCACGAGTGCCGATGACAATCCCTCAGCGACCGATGAAGCCGGGCGTCGCGCAGACTCCTGATTCGCGGAAAACCCCTTGAAACAAGGGAAAAACCGCGTATTCCGCAGTCACAAATCGTGACACCTGACGAGCGACACGCGCATCGTCCGAAGCCCTCCGCACAGTTACACTTCTGGACGAGGCGGAATTCTTGCCGTCTTGCATTGGTGCAGCGGAAAACAACATGAAAAAAGTGACAGTGGACAAGGACGACGCACGCGATGCGAGTCTGCGTGTGTCCAAACAGGTGCGCGACAGTCTGAAGGCGGCGGCGGCGGTGATGGGACGTCCGCTCTACGACGTCACCAACCAGGCGATCAGCGACTATCTCTCGGGATTGAAGCTGGGCGATCCGCTTGCGGCGATCCGGCGGAACGCACGCGCACGCCGCAGCAACTGAACGCTCGCGGTTTATCGTCCGCGAGGCGATGAATCAAGCGGAACGCGCGGATGCCCGTCGCGTGATGTCGCGGAAGCGGCGCAACAAGCGTCGCGCGGTCGGAGCCGGTGCGCCGACCCGATGCGCGCAGCAGTCCGCTGGACAATCCCCGTTCATCGCCTGCCTGCGTCGCTGCAGGTAATCGCGCATGATCCCCGCGCTGAATTCCGGATGGAACTGCAGCCCCCAGACGTTCGGGGCGTAACGCACGGCGTGATGCGGATCGTGACTCGAGCGCGCCAGGACGACTGCATCGCTCGGCAATTCCAGCACGCTCTGCTGATGCGATGCGTGTGCCTTGAACACGTCGGGCGACGATCCAAGCAGTGCGTCCTCTCCGGCTGCCGCGAGCCGTTCGATCCGTACCGTACCGATTTCACGACCGCCAGGGTGAAAGTCGACACGTCCACCGAGCGCATGGGCAAGCAACTGGTGGCCGTAGCAAACACCCAGTATCGGCACGTCCTGATCGACCATCGAACGCAACCACGCGGCGGTGTTTTCGCTCCACGCGAGCCGCTCGCTCACCATCGACGGCGATCCGGTCACGATCACGCCGGCGTGATCGCCTGCAGTGCGCGGAAGGACGTGTCCGGCATCCGCCCGCACGACCTCCACCTGTGAACGATCGAGTCCCATGCCGACGCGGAACCAGTCGGCAAAATCTCCGCGGCGCGCGCGCAATTGGGGAAACGTGCTGCCGGTCTGCACGATCAGCAAACGTGCATTGCCCGGTCGATCAGTCGATCGGCGGGAGGACATGGATGACTTCCGGGATGGTGGTGATCCCTCGCGCCACCTGCGACGCGGCCGATGCGCGCAGCGGCCGCATGCCTTCCTCGAAGGCGGTTTGCGTGAGCTTCGCCAGATCCATGTTCGGCTGGATCAGCGCCCGGATTGAAGACGACACCCGCAGCATTTCGTAAATGCCGGTACGCCCGAGGAAACCGGTCTTGCGACACTCGAGGCATCCCTTGGGGCCGAAATTCTTTGCCGGCGGCGCCAGGTGCCAACGATGCGTCAGTGCGGCCCACGCCTGAACATCGAGCGGCGCCTCGGTTTTGCAATGCGGGCAGAGTGTGCGCACGAGTCGCTGCGCGACGATGCCGGTCAGCGTCGACTGGATCAGATAATTGGGCACGCCGAGATCAAGCAGGCGTGTCAGGGCGCTCGGCGCATCGTTGGTATGCAGCGTCGACAGGACGAGATGACCGGTCAGCGAGGCCTGCACCGCCATTTGCGCGGTTTCGAGGTCACGGATTTCGCCCACCATGATGATGTCCGGGTCCTGGCGCATCAACGTGCGCACGCCGGCGGCAAAATCGAGATCGATCGCCTGGTGCACCTGCATCTGGTTGAACTCGGGCGAGACCATTTCGATCGGGTCTTCGACCGTGCACACATTGATGTCGGGCGTTGCCAGCACCTTCAGCGTGGAATACAGCGTGGTGGTCTTGCCGGAGCCGGTGGGTCCGGTCACCAGCACGATGCCGTGCGGCCGGTCGACGAACTCGCGCCAGATCTTCTCCTCGTCGGGCGCGAACCCGAGCTGGCGGAATTCCTTGACCACGATATCCGGGTCGAAGATGCGCATCACGATTTTCTCGCCGAACGCAGTCGGCATTGACGACAGGCGCAACTCCACTTCGCGGCCACCCTGCGAGCGCGTCTTGATGCGCCCATCCTGTGGGCGACGCTTCTCGGCCACGTCCATACGACCGAGGATCTTGATGCGCGACGTCACCGCCGTCATCACCGGCGTCGGAAGTTCGAATACCTTGTGCATGACGCCGTCGATGCGGAAACGGACGTTGCTGGTATCGCGTCGCGGCTCCAGATGGATATCCGATGCGCGCTGTTCGAACGCGTACTGCAGCAGCCAGTCGACGATGTGCACGACATGGCGGTCGTCGACGCCGATGTCGCCACTTTTGCCGAGTTCGACCAGTTGTTCGAAGTTGAGGATCCCGCGACCGTCGCCGAGTTCGTTCTTCGCATCCTTCGCCCGCTGGATCGAGCGTTGCACGCTCCACCATTCGGTCAGGTAGCGGCCGACATCGAGCGGACTTGCGACGACACGCTGGATGTCGCGCCGCAGGATATGGCCGAGATCGGCGACCCAGCGCGTGTCGAACGGCTCGGAGGTCGCGAAGACCACCTGCATGGCGCTGACCGCGACCGGCAGGATCCGATAGCGTTGCGCATAGGCATGGCTGACCACCTGCGTCACCGCCGCGACATCGATCTTCATCGGATCGATTTTCAGGTACGGCAGTGACGCGCGATCCGCGAGCCATTGCGTCAGCACTTCAAGACTGAGCGGCTTTTCCGGCCGGCGCGCGTCGGGAAGTTTGAGATTGGCGACGAGCACCAATGGATGGAGTTCGGCCCGCCCCTTCATCGTGCGGACGTCGGCGCGAACGCGTTTGCCGTCGACGTCGGTGAAAAGTCCGTCGGCAATCAGCGCCGCGATCGTTTCGTCGAGATCGAGGCGACTGTGCAGGCCGAGGGTCGAACGCGGTTCGGGCGTGGTACCGCCGCCCGGAAGCTGGGTCACACTGGCCATGGGCGGGAGTCTGCGCTGCGCATCGGTCGTTATACTAGCGCGCTTTTCGCGCGCAACTTTGTGAGCTGACGCATGCCAGGACCCACCTTCCAGGAAATCATCCAGACGCTCAATGCCTATTGGGCGAATCAGGGCTGCGTGCTGATCCAGCCACTCGACACCGAAGTGGGAGCCGGCACCTTTCATCCGGCCACGTTCCTGCGTGCGATCGGACCCGAGCCGTGGGCGGCCGCTTACGTGCAGCCTTCGCGCCGACCGACGGACGGTCGCTATGGACAGAATCCGAATCGGCTGCAGCATTACTACCAGTACCAGGTGGTGATGAAACCGAATCCGGACGATCTACTTGATCTCTACATCGGTTCGCTCAAGGCGCTCGGTGTCGACCCGCTGGTGCATGACCTGCGTTTTGTCGAGGACAACTGGGAATCGCCGACGCTCGGCGCATGGGGTCTCGGGTGGGAAGTCTGGTTGAACGGCATGGAAGTCACGCAGTTCACTTATTTCCAGCAGGCGGGCGGTCTCGAGTGCCGGCCGGTGACGGGCGAGATCACCTACGGTCTTGAACGTCTCGCGATGTATCTGCAGAACGTCGACAACGTGTTCGATCTTGTCTGGACCAATGCGCCCCATGGGGTGGTGACGTACGGCGACGTGTTCCACCAGAACGAAGTGGAACAGAGCACCTACAACTTCGAACACGCGAACGTGGCCGAACTGCTGCGCTGGTTCGACGTGTGTGAAAGCGAAGCGAAAAAGCTCGTCGAAGCCGGGCTGCCGCTGCCGGCCTACGAGCAGGTCACCAAGGCGAGTCACACGTTCAACCTGCTCGACGCCCGACGCGCAATCAGCGTAACCGAGCGTCAGCGCTACATCCTGCGCGTGCGCACGCTGTCCCGCGGGGTGGCCGAGGCGTACTACGCACAGCGCGAAAGACTCGGCTTTCCCGGCGTTCGCAAAGAGCAGGAGGCCGCGTGATGGCGCAGTCTCTGCTGATCGAACTGGGAACCGAGGAGCTGCCGCCGAAGGCGCTCGATGAGCTCGGCGACGCGTTTGCACGCGGCATCATTGACGGGCTTGCAAAGCGGGGTGTGGTGATCGACGCGGCAGGCGCGAAAGCCTATCGATCGCCGCGTCGTCTTGCGGTGTGGATCCCCGGCGTTGAGTCGGCTCAGCCGGACCAGCAGCAGGAGCGCCGTGGACCAGCGCTCAATGCGGCACTCGACGCGACTGGCGAGCCGACCAAGGCCTTGCTCGGATTCGCCCAATCGTGTGGCGTCGACGTCTCGCAGCTGGAGAAACTCGAAACCGACAAGGGCGCGTGGTTCGTGCATCGCGCGCTGAAACCAGGCCAGCCAACGTCCGCGCTGATTCCCGACATTCTCGCCGAAACGCTGAAGGCATTGCCGATCCCGCGACCGATGCGATGGGGCAATCACGAGTACGCCTTCGTGCGGCCGACGCACTGGCTCGTCGTGCTCCATGGCGACCAGGTGATTGACGCGGACGTGCTCGGCGTGACCTCCGGGCGCATGTCGCGCGGCCATCGCTTCCATCGTCCGCAACCCGTGCATGTGGTCGACGCGGACTCATGGGTGGATGCATTGCGCATGGCGAAAGTGATTGCCGATCCGGCCGAGCGACGTGCGCGCGTGCGATCCGAAGTGGGGAGCGCGACGCAACAGACCGGCGGCGTTCCGCGACTGTCGGAGCAACTGCTCGACGAAATCGCAAACCTGACCGAATGGCCGGTCGCACTTGCGTGCACGTTTGACCCGGAGTTCCTCGGCGTCCCGCACGAAGCGCTGGTCATGACGATGGAAACGAACCAGAAGTTCGTTCCGGTGTTTGGCGACGACGGTCGTCTGACCGAACACTTTATTGGCGTCGCCAACATCGAATCGAAAGACCCGTCGGAAATCCGCAAGGGTTACGAGCGCGTCATCCGCCCGCGCTTTGCAGACGCGAAATTTTTCTACGATGAAGACCTGAAGACACCGCTCGCTGGTTATCACGACGCGTTGAAGAACGTCACCTACCAGCAGGCGCTCGGTTCGGTGTGGGACAAGAGCGTGCGGGTTGCCGAACTGGCGCGCGTGATTGCCAATCGAGTGGGCGTTGACGCGGCGCTCGCGACACGCGCGGCGAGTCTCGCGAAATGCGATCTCGTGACGCGCATGGTCGGCGAGTTCCCGGAGTTGCAGGGCGTGATGGGTCGCTACTATGCAACGGCCAGCGGCGAACACGCCGACGTCGCGCAGGCAGTGGACGAGTTCTACGCCCCCCGCTTTGCCGGCGATGCGATCGCGCATGGAAAGGTCGGCCAAGTGTTGGCGGTCGCCGAACGGCTCGACACGCTTGCGGGCATTTTCGCAGTCGGAATGAAACCGTCGGGCAACAAGGATCCGTTTGCGTTGCGCCGTTCCGGTCTCGGTTTCGCGCGCACGCTGATCGAGGGTGGACTCTCGCTCGATCTGGACGCGCACCTTTTCGAGGCGTTGGCGCTGCTGCCCGATTCGGCGCTCGAGGCAGGCATGCCGAAAGCGAAGGAGGGCAACGGGGTTTCGTTCGACGCCGGATCGCGTCGTGCTCAGCTCGCAGTGGAACTCCGGGATTTCATCCTCGACCGCCTGCGCAGCTACTACGCGGATCAGGGCATCCAGGGAGAAGCGTTCGAAGCCGTGCGCACGCTTGCACCCGCAGACCTCACCGACTTTGACCGCCGCCTGCGCGCGGTGGTCGAGTTTGCCACGCTGCCCGACGCACAATCCCTCGCAGCCGCCAACAAGCGCATCGGCAATATCCTGAAGCAGTCGGGCAACGTCGCGACAACGACGATTGACGACGCACTGCTCGAAGCAGGAGCGGAGAAGGAACTCGCACAGGCGCTGCAAGCGGCGCAGTCCGATGGCGCGCCGATGATCGCCGCACGGGATTATGTCGGGCTGCTCAAGCGGCTGGCCCGCCTGCGGGAACCCGTTGACGCCTACTTCGAATCGGTGATGGTGATGGCCGACGACCCGGACTTGCGCACGAACAGGCTCGCGTTGCTCGGCACATTGCGAAGCCTCTTCCTGCGCGTCGCGGATATTTCGCTGCTGCCCGCACCTTGATGCCGGTCATCGCGTCCGGTCGGTGGGAACGGGCGACAGCGCTTGCATCGATGTGCGGCGCTTCCCGTTCATGCGCGAGCGGCTTTCGCAATTGCGCAACGTCGGCCTGCGCATTAAGGTGCCTGTCTCCATCGCAAAGCGGTTCGCCCACAACAGGCGCGAAGCGCGAGGCACAACCCCGGCGCGCTGCAGTCCCCGTTTGACAGCATGAGCCCGTGGACGTCTGCTGTACGATGTCCTTCGTTTTGAAT
>NZ_JBDSWZ010000025.1:0-3642 GCF_039926425.1 Dokdonella sp. | reverse complement strand
ACCCATTCCGAAATCCACGCCGACCATCTGGATCGCCAACAGTACCAGGCCGAACAGGACGCTCCACAGGATTGCGCCGGCCGGATTCGTACCGCCGTCCTTGACCAGCGCGACGCGAAGACGCGCGAGATCGCGACCGGGCGACAGCGTTCGGATCGCGCGTTCGAAATGTTTGCGGTAGAGCGCGTTGCCAGCCGTCGCGATCAACACGTTGACGGCGATGCTGATCGCCCACGACAGCACGGTCGATACGTCGAGCCGGCTTTCGATCAGCGACTCGACCACAGCAAACGCGAGCCACGCGAACGCGTAACCGTACATCTTCCGGTAGAGCAGCCACGAGGGCCCGAGGAAAAATGCTGGCCAGTTCCAGGCATGGCCGCCGGACCCTTCGATGCCCCAGCTGCGCAGGTAGAACGCGTGGTTCGCGCCAATGAAGAGTCGTGCGGCCTCGAGCATGTCGGGCGGGACTGCGGGGTTCGGTTGCGTCGCCGCCGGATCGATCGGATGCGAGGGGTCAGCCGAAACGACGCTGGTCAGCGGCAGCCACGACGGGTTGCTTGTGCGCCGCACGCGCGCGCCTGCGTCGAGTCGGCCAGCGCGCACTTCCGATTCGAGCCACGCAAGCGGAACCGGGCCGCGTGAGACGCCGTCCAGTTCGATCTGCCACGCGATGCCGTCGGAAGGAACGACGTTGGACTCGATGCCGCCGGCGGTGAGTCGTTGCTGCAAGAGTTTCAGTGAGTCGGCATCGGGCGATTCGCGCGCGGTGACCGGTGCGGCGGCGATCACCTGTGTCGCAAAGGCGTCTTCGCTCAAGCCGAGGATTGCAGCGCCCTGCACCGCGGCATCGGACGCGTCGCGCGAACCTGGCATGCGGCCGATGATGACGAGTGCGTGCATGGCAACTCCGGGGCGGGATCGTGAGGCTGACAGGTGATGTGGGATGCGTCCAATGCGCGGCGTCCAAGGCAGCGCCGGCCGCGCAGCGTGCGTCGACGCCGGAGGCCGGACGCCGCGTTTGGCGGCCAGCGCTTTGGAGTGGCGGAAAGGCGAAACGTTCATTTCGCGTGCACGCACATGGGCGTTGGGCGCGCGCTCAATCGGTCACGCAGAGCGCCGGCCGCGTGGAGCGCGTGCGGCCTACGGGGTCGTCGCGAGGTCGGACAGGCGCGGGTCGTGTGGGGCGATGCGCTGCAGGATCGCGCGGCTGTTCTGTGCTCGACGCGCTGACTGTTCGCGCGCTTCCACGTCGGCATCGGGATGCTGGCCGTCCTCGGACAACTCGGCGTCGACCCATGCCTGCCCGAGCTCGCCCAACCAGCCAATACGCTTCTGCAGCTCGGCGGCGAGGCGGTGCAAAGTCAACGCGCGGCCAACGTCGCCGCGCCGGCGCGCCGCGGCGCCCGCGTACAACGCAAGATCGGCTTGCTCGAAGCCAACATGCATGCCATCGGCGCCGAGCTTCGCGAGTGCGTTGTCGAGTGCCGCGTCGCCGGCCGCCACATCGCCGATGCGCGCGCGGGCGACGCCATTGAGCCCTGCGGCATACCAGCGCTGCCCGTGCGAGTCGCGGCCGTTCTGCACGAAGAGCCGCTCCGATTCGGCAAACGTGTCGGCGGCGCGGTCGGCATGGCCTTGCGCAAGCTCGATGCGCCCGCGCAACACCAGCGTGCCGGCGAGGCTCACCGGGCTCGCACTTCGCGTCTGGGCGATTGCCGCATCGACATGGCGCAATGCACTCGCGTAGTCGCTGGTGAGATAGTCGAGCAGCGCAAGCGCTCGATCGATGTTGACCGATCCGGGGTTGACGGTGCCGGGCGTCACGCCTTTCTCGAGTGACGCCTGCGAGGCGACCGCTGTTGCCCGCGCTTCGTCGAAGCGTCCCAGTTGGGTCAGCGTAAGGACCTGTCCGTAGCGGACGAAGCCGATGCGTGGATGATCGTCGCCGAACGTCTTCTTCAGCAGATCGATGCCCCGGACGTAAGCGTCATTGGCTTCAGCGAACCGGCTGAGGTTGTACAGGCCGGTGCCGAGGTTGCTGTAATCCATTGCAAGGTCGGCGGCGTGATCGCCGGACAGGCCTTCGCGCAAGGACAGCACCTTCTGGTACCAGCGCAGCGAGCCGTCCGCATCGCCGCGCATGCTCGTGAGCTTGCCAAGGCTGGTGTAGGCGCGGATCAACGCCGCGTCCTGATCGCCCGCGCTGACGAGATCGCGCAGCGTCGCTTCGAGATGCGCCGTCGCCTCGTCGAGATTGCCGTTCTCGATCTCCACGCTGGCCAGTTGCTGCGACGATGCGGCGCGCTGCACCGCGGTGGCTGCGCCGGGCATGGCGGAACGGATGTCGAGCGCTTCGCGCGCAGCAGCGATCGCGGCGACCAGCTTGCCGCGGTTCTGCAGGCCACGACTCAATTGCGTGAGGACATCCGCGCGCAGGTCGGGCTCGTTCTTCAGTTCGGTGTCGGCCTGGACGACCGCGCGTTCGAGCACGTCGGCGAGAGTCGAGTCGCCGCGGTTGTTGCTGCTGAAACGATCGGTGAGATCAAGTGCGGAGATCAGGAATTTGTTGGTGACTTCCGCGCGATGCGCCTCCTGCTCGGCGCGGCGCGCGGCAAGGATGCTGATGGTTGTCGCGGCAATCAGGGCCAGCGCGGTGAGGACCGCGGTGGCGACGGCAAGCGGTCGGCGCGCGACGAAGCGCCGCGCGAAATACAGTGCGCCCGCGCGTTGCGCCGACACCGGGCGCCCGGACAGCACCGCACGCAGGTCGGCGATCAGCGCATCCATCGAGTGGTAGCGCTGCGAGGGCTCCTTCGCCAGCATCTTGCGCACGACTGCGTCGAGATCGCCGCCGAGCTGCCGTTTCACGCGCAGGATATTGGTCGGTTGCTTCCATGCACGGCTTGCATCCGATGCGTCGAGCGCGCGCGGCAGCAAGGTCGGTTCGGCAGTGGTGACGGCACGCGCCCACGCGGCGCCGTCACTCGCGTCCACCCGATACGGGCGGCTGCCGGTGAGCACGCGGAAGCACAACACGCCGAACTGGTAGACATCGGTTGCCACGGTGATCGGCGCGTTGCGGAACTGCTCGGGCGCCGCGTATTCCGGCGTCATCGGGCCGAACGCACCATGCGTCGCGGATTCCTCGCTGCCACCGACGCGCTTGGCAATGCCGAAGTCGAGCAGCTTGGCGCGTCCCTCGGTCGTGACCAGGATGTTGGATGGCTTGATGTCGCGATGGACGATCAGGTTCTGGTGCGCATGGGACAACGCGCTCGCAACATCGATGAGCAGGCGAATGCGCTGATCGACGTCGAGTGCATGATCGCGGCAGTAGTCGGTGATCGCAACCCCGTCGACATATTCCATCGTGTAGTACGGCTGACCATCGTCGGTCTGCCCGCCTTCGAACAGGATGCCGATGTTCGGGTGCACGAGATTGGCGAGGATCTGCCGCTCGCGCTCGAAGCGTTCGCGCGCAGCTGCGGACACGCCTTCGCCCCGCACGATCTTCAGCGCAACGCGGTGCACGAAGTTGTCGACCTTGCGCTCGGCGAGATACACCGCGCCCATGCCACCGGTGCCGATCAGGCGCAGCAGGCGGAACGCGCCAATGGACTCGCCGACGCGCGCATGGTC